>CAJYHH010000422.1 GCA_913773825.1 Candidatus Sericytochromatia bacterium
CATGGCCCGCTTTATCCGTAAAGGTGGTTTCGCGCTCTGTGTATTTTACGCCAATTTCGCGGCCATGAGCCCATTCAAACTTGCCGCCAATGGCTAACTGACGCTCAACGCCCGTTGCACCGTCACCGTAATGTTTGGTTGAGGTTTCTTTTTTACCGGTTAACTGTACTTCTGAATGATGACCCGTATGGGCTGTCATGCTGACTTTGCCTGATGTAATCGTCCCGGTAAAACCTTTGCCAGCAATGATATTTTTCATTTCCTGGATTTTGGCACGAGCCTGATCCATATTGCCGTCCGTAATCGCAACCGCGCCATCAGCAAAGTTTTGCATAAACTTCTGGGCATCTTCAGCCGTCGGGAAGGCCAGGCCGGCCTGTAAAGATGCTTTAAATTCAGCGTCAAGCTCTAAAAAGTGGCCAATGCTGGCGTGGGCTTCAGCCATGACACCCACATTGACGCTCATCTGTAATTCACGGTTGGGGTCACCTGCCAGGATTTTTTCGACTTTAAATCCAGCGGTAATTCCAGCACCAATCCCGATATATTTATTGCCCGCCCCAACAGTGACATCTAAATTAGCCGCAACATGGCTGCCATAGGCCAGATAATAACCCTGGCTAAATTTATTAATCAGCTCAAAGCTTTTGCTGGATTGTTTTTCAACCGCTGATTTATCTGATTTGGCGTCTTTGATCATATCGTCAAGATTGCCGATATAACCTTGAATATCCCCTGCGTTGCGGGTTGCGCTCCCAGCAAAGGTGCTGACACTTTCGTCAAATTGAGTCAGAGCCCGTAGTTCACGCGGGTCAATGGTGCCTTCTGCAACCATTGGCTGCATGGCGGCGATAATCCGGCTGCGCACCGCAGTCAGCTCCTGAATTTTATCTTTGACGTTATCGCCGTTGAGCTGAGACTTAAGGGTTTTAAGCGTTTCAAGCTCTTTGCCAAGCAGCTCAATTGCTTTAGGGTTAGCAGTTGGGCTGGCTTTGTAAGTGTTTAAAAGCTGATTGACTGAATTACTCATGTCATCAGTGGTCTGACGGGTCATTTCTAACACTTTACCCAAGCCACCTTTGGCTGCTTGCAGATACAGCGGGGCATTGGCGTCATTGGCCATTTTTTCGGCACCCTGGGCCATGCCGGTTGCCCATTTATTAAGATGTTCAAGAGTCTGACAGCCGCGGCTGAGCGTGCTTTGGGCAGACTGAATCGCCAACATACGCTTATCAAATTCATTGACGATCACGCCAAATTCTTTGGCTTTTTGGAGCGTATGGACTTTGGTGCTGGCGAGCTGGCTTTGCTGACCTGTGAGCTGCTGTAGACGCGAAACGCTGGTCTGCAGACTGGCTTTAAGTGAGTTCAGGGTTTCGTCTTTGGCCGGGTCTTCACCGCGAGATGTGACTTCGCCTGTTCGTTTATCAATTTCTGCGCCGAGTTCGGTGATCTGGCTTTCGAGAATACCCTGAGCGCGATTGAGGTTGCCAAGCTGGCGGTCTGTTTCGCGAATGGTGCTGTTGATGCGGGTAAAGGATGCGCCACCTTGAACACCTTTGGCACCCTGGGTGCGCATTTGTTCACTATTCAGGCCGCTTTCACCTACCGACAAATTGGCATCATTAACCGCTGCATGGCTGGTGTCCATCAGGGTGCCAAAATTTTCATTCAGGCCTGAATAATTATTGGGCTGAGTTAAAGCACTTTCGTTTAAGCGATAACGCGGCGGAATCTGACTGGCGTCAGGCTGGCCGTCTAAAATCTGGGATGCTCCTGCAATAATGCCTTTTAAACGGGTAATGTCATTATTTGTCAGAACGTTGAGACGTTTATTGGAAATATCTTTAAGCAGTTTATCGAGATAAGCTTGATCGTCAGGCTTTACCAGCCCCATCCGGGTTAGCATGCCGGTGTCTTGAAGCAGGATTTTGCCAGCGGTAAAGCGATCGTTTTTAAAGCTATTGGCCTGGGCTGCATCAAGTGTAAGAACTCGGCGGGCATCGCTGGCGGTTTCGACGCGATCTAAGAGTTTATCGCGCTGAAACGTTGTGCCCGACAGGCTCTGGCGCATCACGCGTTCAATTTTTTGATTAACAGTATCCTTAAAGTTGGCCGTTTTGCCAAACACAATGCCCTGTGCGGCTTCAAAATCACCGTCTTTAAATTTAACTGTGCCGTCAGTGGAGGCTGTCAGTTCCTGAACGACTTCATCAATCAGCTTTTGTTCTTCAGCTGAGGCGGTCCCGTCGCCGCCGATGGCCTGAACAACTTGCTCAGGCGTCTTTGCTTTTTTAAGCGCGTCTTTTTGCTGGGCAGAAAGTTGATATTGGCTCAGATCAATTCTGCCGTCGATAGCTACCATAAGAATGCCTCCGAAATCTTAACCTGTTTACAGGTCGCAAGCGTCAAATTCAGCGTAAAGCTACGATTGGGGAATGTTAAAACTATCATACCCTGAAATTTCAGAACTTAAACGCTTTAGCGCGTTTTAAGGGTTTTGGGGCTGATTTGCGCATGCTTGTTCTGCGCCTGGTAGATTCAGACAGATCCTTCTCTCCTACTTGTGGCCTATTATGGCCTATTATGGCCTACTTGAGCTGATACACTCCCTGATGGCAGGGATTCCGGGGTATCCTGAAGCTGCATGAAACCGATAACTGATACTTTGGCTGACACCGCTGCGCTTGAATCTCAATTTGCAGTGGAGTTGGCGCATGCGCCAGACGCGTCGATGGTTCAGTTACAAGTACAGCTAAACGAAACGGTTGATCCGCTATCCTGGCTGCAGGGCCAGACCGAAACCCAGCAGTGGTTCTGGACCAGTCGCAAGCGGGTTTTTCAGATGGCTGCGCTGGGTTCGGTTCGCAGCTGGTCAGATCTAAAAGTTCTGGAACAGGATCTAAAAGGACTGGACCCTGCTTTACGTTGTTATGGTGGCTGGCGCTTTGAAAATTCTGAACCCCAAATGCCTTGGCTGGACTGGCCCGCCAGTCGCTTTATTCTGCCCCGTTGGGAATTACGTTTAGAGCAGTCCGCACAAGGCTTACAAACGCGTTTATGTCTCAATCTGGTCGGTGATCGCGCCAGTTGGCGCTCTCAGCTATCAGATGCCCTTACGATGTTGCGCAATCCGGCTCCTTTGCCTGGACATTTACCCCGTTTAGGTCAGCTTAATCATCAGCCTGAATATTATCAGTGGGCCCAACAGATCCAACACGCCAAAGCCCTATTTGCCAGTGGTGAATTCCGTAAGCTGGTTTTAAGCCGCTGCAGTCGGGCGTCTTTACCTGAATTGCCTTTGCTGTTGATGCAGCGCTTATTAGCCCAGGGGCGCGAAGCGTATCATTTTTGGCTAAGGCCTGATCCGGATCAGATTTTATGGGGTGCTTCACCAGAACGATTATATTCCCGTGTTGGCACAACGCTTTGGACAGAAGCTTTAGCCGGTACCCGACCGCGGCCGCAAGACCCGGTCAAACAAGAAATCCTGCGCCAGGAACTGCTGCATTCACATAAAGAGTCTGAAGAAAACGAACGGGTCCGTGAGCATTTAGAAGCCGCTTTGCAGGCCATTAGCGTATCGGTCAGAGCTGAACCCCGGCGCGTGATTCCCGCTGGGCCGGTCCAGCATCTGTATCGCTGTTTAAACGCTGAGCTTAAACCTGGAATCAGCGATTATCAGCTGGCTCAGGCCTTACATCCCACCCCTGCTGTGAGCGGTTTTCCTTCTCAGCTGGCGCGGCAGCGAATGCGCAGTATCGAAAAGCATGATCGAGGCTGGTATAGCGGAGCCTTGGGCTGGATCTCACCTGAACGCTCTGAATGGGCTGTTATTTTGCGTTGTGCGCTCTGGCAGCGTGAACAGATTCATTTTTATACCGGAGCTGGGATTATGCCCGAATCTGATCCCCAGGCTGAATGGCAGGAGTTAGACGTTAAGCTGGCTAGCTTGTTGAGTCTATTTAGCGAACAGGATTAGCTCTTTAAACGCTTGTGTCTAGCCAAACGCCTTGAGCAGGGCATGAAGACCTGAGACCGTCAGCAATGAGAGCGGAATGCCAATGCCCAGCATCAGACTGGCCAGTTTAGGCTGGAGCTGATAACTGTTCGCCACAATAGCCGCTGTAATCATCGGGCCCATTCCGGCTTCTAAAATACAGACTTCTACCATCTCTCCACTTAGGCCTAAGCCACCTATATAAATCAAGGCAATGAGCATCGGCGCCAAAAAGAGTTTATAACCCAGACCTGCAATTAAAGGCTTGAACAGGGTTTTGTCTAATTCAAAACTCAGCTGAAGTCCAACTGCAAATAAGGCCAGCGGACTTAAGGTCTGACCCAGTAGTGTGAGGGCTTGAGCAAGTTGCCCTGTGGGCTGCCAATCCAGCAATTGGCAGAGAATCGCCAGTAAAAAAGCCAAAAAAGGGGGAAAGCCCAGCACGCGTTTAAACAGCTGTTGTCGGGTGATTTTTTCACCAGCATGAGCTGCAGCTGTAATCAGACCAAATGTTCCTAAAACTAAAAAACTACCGGGCTGATCAATTAAAACGGCTGTGTGGAGACCACTTTCACCATAAAAGTGCCTGATGAGCGGAAAACCCACAAACGATGTATTTCCCAAACCCGCCAATAAAATCAGACAGCCTTGAGTTTGGCGGTTTAATTTAAGCACGGGCTGCAAAAGTCTGACCCAGATAAAAGCCAGACCAAATAGCAGCCAGGCTACACTAATCGGAGCTAATAAACTGATACTGGGCTTTAGGCGAGTGAGGTAAACCAAGGTTAAAGCAGGGATGGCCATCCAGAGAATCCAGCGATTGAGCCATGGCAAAACGGCTGTGGCCAGATCTGGCCACTGGCGTTGAACCAAAACACCTGACAGTAATAAACCCAATAATAAGCCAAATCCCGCCATCAGGCTGATTCCGTCATGTTGATCTGCATCAGTTGATTAATCAAGCCCCAGCGCTTCTTCTGCGCTGAGTCGACGCAATTCGTTTAGCAAATTATGGCGCGCCTGTCGCTCATGGCTGCGTCGAAAAGCCGGAGTCTGGTAGAGATATTCAGCCTGGAGCATTTGACGCAGTAGCTTGCTACGGCCATTGCGATAGATCAGCTCTGGAATCAAACGATATTCTTTGCGGATTTGTTCGGCATAGCGGAGATACACGTTTTCTTCTGCACCCAGGATACTCAGGTCAAAGTCTAAAAACCAAAGCAGATCGGGATCTTGACTTTGAAGCGGGCCCATATGATCAGCTGTTTGACGGATCATCAGCGCGACTTTGTCACAGGCTGCTGTTGCAAGTCCCATTGCGCTGAGCTGTTTGTGAGCCAAGGCAGCAGAACGGGTTTCATTATCTTTGCGCAAAGTTGAATAGATCGCATCGTGATACCAGATCGTCAAGGCCACTAATTCAGGTTCATGCAGCTCCATGCGATAGGCTTCAAGCCAGCCCAATAAAGACTGAAGATGTGCAAGATTATGGTAATGACGAGCAGACTCAGAATAATTTTTGACCAGAGAATCAAAAACTGAATCAGTGGCGTCAGAGTTGATACCCAGCTGATTTAGAGTCTGATGCCAATGAGATTTTAACTGTGTCTGAGAAATCGGGTTGTGTAATGGGGGTTGAGTCATAATCACGCCTGCTCCGGCTTCTGACTATTTCGAGAGCGTCTGCTAACGTCTGCATCATACCGGATGATGACAAGGGCCTGCCAGTTGACTGAGTTAGACAGTTGTAAATTGCCTGCAGGCTTGAGCTCGAAGTTTTAGAAGCGTCCTGATTTGATTAAAAATCGCTGAATCATGTCTCTGAATCATGTCTCTGAATGATCACAATGTAACCCAATCATGTTGTATTTATAGCTGATTAAACAGAACCAGCTAGATTTGATTAAATTTCTGTAAGTCGTAGGATTAAGGGAGCAGTTTTTGTTACCATATGTAGGCAAGTTGGGTGTCTTGATCACAATCACCTGGAGATGCGCGCTTGGATTTCAACATCGTCATAACCACTAACGGCCCCGGAGAAATGTCTGCCTGGGTTCAGCCCATGATTAACGAGATCCGGACCACGCTCCCGCATGCTCGCATCATTATTGCTCTGGTCCCTTGCCCGCATAGCAGCGGTTATGAAGAACAGTTCAGCAGTCGCTTTTTTGGCGCCACGGTGCTGACACCCAAAGAAACGGTCCATTATGTGCTGACGGGCCAGATGCCCGCTCATGTTGTGCTGGCTAAACAAGGTGTCATTTTACATCTGGGTGGCGATCAGCTTTTTTCGGTCTGCCTGGGCTGGCGCACGCATTTTCCGGTCACGGTTTATACCGAAAAGCTGGCGCAGTGGAAGTCTCGCGTTACGCGTTATTATCTGCGGGACGAACAGCTTGAGAAAAAATATTCAGCTCAGATTACCAAAGACAAGCTCATGGTGGTTGGCGATTTAATGGCGGATTCTGTGGCGCCTAGCCACCCCTCGCTGGATGTTCGCCAAAAGCTCAATCTGCGCTTAGACGCCCCGGTTGTTTCACTGTTACCGGGCAGCAAGCCTTTAAAAGTCCTGCACTCAACGGCTTATATGCTGCGGATTGTCGATGAGCTTTCGCTGCTGATGCCGCAGGTTCAGTTTATTTTGCCCCAATCACCCTTTACCCCTTTGTCTCAACTCCGTCAGGCGGTTCAGGACGAAAAACTTGTTAAACTTCTTGATGGCGTCCCTGGTAAAATTGTTCATGACCGCAACAGTACTTCGATAGTGACACCTCAGGGCAATCGGGTGCAGATTGTCCCCCCAAGCTGGCATCACAATGCGCTACAAATCAGCGATGTAAGCATTACGCTGCCTGGAACCAATACAGCTGAACTGGCTGTTTTAGGTGTGCCGATGGTTGTTGTCTTGCCCCTGCAGCGACCTGAGCTGATTCCGCTTGATGGAATCTTGGGCAGCATGGGCAGAATTCCTTTATTTGGTGGGGCCTTTAAACGCTGGTTAGTGAATCTCAAGCTGAGTGAAATGAAATATGTTTCGCTGCCTAATCAGATTGCCGGTGATGCAGTGGTGCCTGAAATGATTGGGACCGTGACAGCTGAAGCTGTGGCCCAACAGGCCTATGAGATGCTGATTCAGCCGATGCGCCGTCGAGATATGGCGATGAAGCTGCGTGAGTTGATGAGCAGTCGCCACACAGCCAGCAAAATTCTGATGGACATGGTTGAAATTCTTCACCAAAATGACCCGCGTATGAGCCATCTGGTGCCCTATCTGCGCGACAACTCAATCAAGCTTTCCCGAGATTCTGACTCAACTTCCCGTGAAGTCAGAGGTCGAGAAGACTAGAACACAACTTTTCTCTTCAGTCCATTTGTCTCTCGTCTCTTAGTCGCTTGCTCTTTCTGCGATAATGAGCACATTCCAGATGATGAGACTTACCAATGTTGATCTCAGGCTTGTTATCGTTTTTGATAGGCGTCAGTGCTGACCCTGTTTTAACTGAGGCTCAGATTCAGAAATGGGTCAGGGCTTTTGCGCCAATTGTGGTGCATGATTCACGAGAAACCGCGGCCTTAACTTCTGTCGAGGGGCAACTTGCCCTAAAACCTCTTTTACAAGGCACCTGTGTAGACGGTGCAAGACCATCTCTGGCTGTTGAAAGCCTTGATTTTATGCAGCAGACGGATGTTCAACAGCTTGTTCAAAAGTGCCCACATGAACTCGCCCTGTCCTTTAATCGCCAAATTTCTAAGCCTGAGCCCGTTGCCTATTATGCCGTGGTAACTGATGGGCTTTATGTGAAGCTTCAATACTGGCTTTATTATGCCTGGAATGACGCGAGTCAGCTGGGTGGTGGTGGCATCGTTCAGCAATGTGGTGAGCACGAAGGGGATTGGGAACATGTTTCGATCCGTTTGGACCGTCGCTTAATTGAACAAGCTCAGACCCCAGAGCAGATGCGGGATGCCATCGATGATGTCTATCTGGCTCAGCATCATCGCAAGCAGCACACTGAACGCAAATATTTTCGCGGTTCTGATAAGCAGCTCTACTTTCAAGGGACGCAGCTCAAAGTGTTTCCAGCTCTAGGTTCACACGCGACTTATGCTCAGCCTGGTCGTTATGCATTGATGACTTTATTGGGTATTCAGATTGCAGATATTAACGATGGTCTCGGCCTCAGTTTTAATCTGGCTCAGGGTCGTTTAGAATCGATTGTCAAACAGCCTTGGTTTACCTTCCCGGGCCGCTGGGGAGCGGTTGTGCATGATAACTGTGATGTTTTAGAAGCCGTCAGCTCAGCGTCTAACGATGGCTCTTTTGGGCCAGGGCATGCCCATAAAGTGAAAGATCTCTACGAAGGCGACTGGCATGATCAACTGCGCCCGCTGGCCCGACCCTAACTGCTAATATGACAAGCAAGATGACTAAAAAATGAAAGCCAATCAAAAAATCCTGAATTGCCTAAAAGCGGATGGTACAGTGCTGCTCACGCAAGTCCAGCGAGCAGCAAATTTTTGGACGCGCTTAAAAGGTTTATTGGGTCGTGAGCAGATTGATTTAGATGTGGGCCTGTTGATTGAACCGTGCAATTCTGTTCATACACTGGGCATGCGTTTTTCAATTGGCGTGGTATTTCTGTCTGCTGATAATCAGATTCTCCATCTGATTTTAGAGATGCCGCCCGGAAAACTAAGCCCCTTGGTACGTGGAGCTAAACGAGTGCTTGAACTACATCCGCAGACCCTGAGTCAGGCTGAGCTCAAAATTGGCGACCAGCTGCGCTTTGAGTCTCAGTAATGCTTAATCAGCGTTATTATCCCGTGTTTCGCGAGGTCTTAATTGAGACTGAGCACTTGTTAGCTGAACTGCATGAAGATGATGGACATTATCGGGTGCTGCAGCGCGCTTTGGGCAAGTTACGCCAAGACTTTCTTAACGATCGGGTTTTTCCGGCTTTAATTGTGCCGGGTTTAGCCTGGCAGGCTTTAGGGCTTGAAGACTCCCGGGCGCTTTATGTGCTGAACGCTGCTCACTACTTGTTTTATGCCTTTTTAGATCTGACGGATGACGTTGAAGATCATGAATTAGATGATCCACTTTGGCGCCAACTGGGGGAACCGCTGGCAATAAATACGGGTACCAGTCTATTGTTTGCCTCGCTCTTGATGTTAGATCGGCTAAAGGGTCAGGTGAAAAGCCATAAAACCATTGAAACGCTCAAAACCCTGTTTATTAAAGCAGGCTGGCAGCTCACTGCTGGGCAGCATCGTGATCTCGCTTCTGGGCGCAGCCAATCATTAAGTGCTGAAGATGTTTTACGCACTCACCAGCTTAAAACCGGGACTTCTGTCGGACTGTATCTGGAGTCAGCGGCTTTACTGGCAGGGGCTAAACCTAAGCAGCGCAAACTCTTTGCTGAACTAGGTCGTCATCTGGGTGTGATGGTGCAGATTCGCGGTGACTGGGTTAACGTAATGACACCCTTTAGCAGTGATTTTGCCAATGCCTGTCAAAGTTTGCCTTTGGCTTTACTGAGTCAGTGTCTAAATCAGTCACAGGCTGATCAAGCTATTTATCAGGCTGCACAGCTGCGGGCTGCTCAGGATCAGGCTGCCCACGATATTGTCAGACATTTACTAAAAAAACACGCAGTGGCTGAGCCGATGCATGAGTTATTAGAAGCCCAGCGCCAGGAAGTGAACCGTCTGCTGAGCCGTCTTGAAAAAAATGACTGCGATATCAGTGCATTAACGAGCTTTATTTCACGCTTTCAACCGATTATTGACCTTTAGCCGGTTTACTTAAGCCGAATTGGGATAAGATTTGTTCAGCTAATTCACTTAGACCTTCTTCAATGTCAAAGGCTGAAGGATGATTCAATAAGGCTAGTAATTCATCTTTGAGCAGTAAAACATCACTTTGCTCGAAATAGTCCATCACAAAATAGAGAATTCCTCGTTTTAAATCTGAGTCAATGAGTTCAGTTCTTTGGAGAATCTGAATAAAGTAGGGAATCAGATTTTGGCTTTTTTGACGGCTTAAAACTTTTGCTATTACACTCGTCACAGGCCAATTCCAGTCACACAGATAATAAGTCAGATGAGGTATGTATTCAATTAGACTTTCAGGGTCAGATTGATACAAAAATTCTGCTGCTTCAATGTCATGTTTGTCTTTGGGGAAACTGGGTATAGATTGCTTCATAGAAGATTTTCTGTACTTTATTTTTTGTTTTTGCTTGAGACATCATATAAAAAAGGCCCCCAAAACGGGGGCCTTTGCTATTTAAGCTGATTGCTTTTTACGTTAAGCGTGAGAGGCGTCTAGCTCTGATTGCTTGCGGCTGCCAAAGGCTGAGCCGGAGTATCTTCGAGTCTATCAGCCAGAATCTCAGCGACGTCGCGAACCTTTACAGAATCGCTCTTGCCGTGGTCATTGACGCCATCCTGAATCATGGTTTTACAGAACGGGCAGCCAACGGCGACCACTTCAGCCTTGGTTTCTAAGGCCTGGCGAGTGCGCTCAATATTGACGCGTGTGGTGCCGGATTCTTCTTTCCACATCTGACCACCGCCCGCGCCGCAGCAGAAGCTGGACTTGTGGCTCTGGCGCATTTCGACCTGGGGCATGCCGGCCGCTGTAATCAGCTCGCGCGGTTCGTCATAAACATCGTTATGACGGCCCAGGAAGCAGGGATCGTGG
>CAJYHH010000423.1 GCA_913773825.1 Candidatus Sericytochromatia bacterium
TGAAAGGCAAACAGACATGACTCATCCTGAGCTGCAAGAGGCCCTCCAGGCTTCTGACCCTCGCACCCGTATTAAAGCCCTGCAAGGTTTAAAAGCAGATAGCCCGGTTGAAAGCTTTGAGCAGGCCACGGCGATGCTCAGCGACAGCGAAGCAAAAGTCCGCGCAGCAGCGGCTTTTGCCTTACGTCATTGCCCCTTACCTCAGGCTATGCCAACCCTGATTCAGGCTTTAAGCGACAGCAGCATTGATGTGCAGGTTGCAGCGGCCTATACCCTTGGTGAAAGTCGTGATGCCCGTGCAGCAGAGCCCTTGAGTACACTCTTAGCCTCCAGTGAAGACCGCGTTCGCAGCCGTGCAGCCGAAGCACTTGGCAAACTAGGTGAAGTCAGCGCCATTTCAGCTCTTTATACGGCATTAGAACAAGAAGAAGAGCCCAAAGTCGGTCTGCGGATGGCCGAGGCCCTTTATGCCCTTGGGGACGAGCGCTCAATTCCAGTCTTAATGGCTGCGCTGGAATATGATGACAATACGATTCGTAGCCGTACCGTTGAAGCCCTGAGCCAGCGCCCGGATGAAAAAGCCCTGACGCCCTTATTAGATGTTTTGCGCGGTGAAGTTCAAGCCGCTCGTTCTGCTTCAGTCTTTGTGCTGGGCCGAATGGGCTCAATGGCAGTGCCAACACTGTTAGAAGCCCTGCAAGAACCCGTACGCAGCGTACGCTCAGGGGCTGCTAAAGCCCTCGGTGAAATTGGTGATGCTGCTGCTGGCCAGGCTTTAATGACAGCCCTGACTGACGAAGACCGTCGCGTCCGCACCCGTGCCGCCCAGGCTTTAGGCAAACTCGAATTACAAGCAGCTGTCCCAGCCCTGATTGAGCGGGTTCAGCATGACGAGGCCCGGCGTGTGCGCTGGCGCGCCGTTGAAGCTCTGCGCACCATGGGTGATCTGCAGGCCGTATCGGTTTTGGTTTATGCTCTAAATGACGAAGACAGCTCGGTGCGTCTAGAAGCCGTGCGCGCCCTCGCCGAAATGGAAGCAGTTGAAGCCGTCGAAAATCTGGCCCAGCTGCTCCAGGATGAAATGCGTCGTGTACGCTGCGGGGCCGCTCGTGCTCTGGGTGATCTGGGTGATTATCGCGCTATTGCCCCACTGCGCGACTCACTCTGGCAAGACGAAGACAGTTCTGTCCGGCTTGAAGCCGCCCGCGCTACCCGCAAGCTGCGCCTGCGCCTGCACGAAACGGCTCAGACCTTGATGCAGCTTGAGGAACAGGCTGTGTTTACTTTAATTGACGCTCTGCGCGACGGCGATGAAAAAGTCCGTTTAGAAGCTGTATACGCCCTGACTGAATCTGCCACGGCAGAAGCGGTTGAGCCCCTGATTGAATCCCTTAGCGATGAAGACGCCCTGGTTCGCGCGGAAGCCGCTTATGCACTGGGCACGCTGGGCGATATTCGCGCCACAGAAGCATTGCTCGTTGCGCTTGGTGACGAAGACTCTCAGGTTCGCTCCCATGCGGCAGACAGCCTGATTGCTTTACCCAGTGAACATTTAATTGAACATCTGCTCCTGGCTCTGCAGCAGGAAGACGCCCGTCTGCGCACTGGTGCGTCACTGGTTCTGAGTCGACTTGGCAGTCCCGCCGTAACGGCTCTGATTGGCTGCCTGCAGCACGAAGACGAACGTCTGCGCTCCGGTGCGGCCTTTGTTCTGGGTGAAGCAGGAGATGGCAGGGCTTTGGCCCCGCTAATGGAAGCACTTCAGGATCCCGTCCGGCGTGTGCGCGCAGCGGCAGCAGAAGCGATTGAAAAGCTCGCCCAGTGTGCGATTCAACCGCTGATTGACGCCCTTGGCGCAGAGGACCAGCGCGTCCGTTCACGCTCTGTGCGAGCGCTGGGCAATCTGATTCAGGCGATGCTGCCTTCTTTACAAGGCGCCGTTGATGACAGCGACGAGCGCATCCGCCGCCTGGCGACAGAGGCCCTTGAGCAAATGGCCGACAGCCCGACAGCGAATTCTTAAGCCTTTAAAAGATCTGACAATCTGAAAAGACCTGAAAAGAGAAAACATGACGACAGAGTCTCTCACCCAGAATACGTTTGCCTGCTCTTTTTGCGGCTGGACAAATAATATTAATCCTAAAACCCTGGATAAAATTCAGGTGCGCTGTTCACGCTGCAAACTGCAGTTGAGCACTCAGCATCATGCGAAGTTCCGCCACCTGGATCCAGCCGTTTATATGCACCCTCTGGACGCGGAAGGCATTCAGGCCCTGCAAAAACTGCCTGGGCTTCAGGCTCTGCTCCAAAAGCTGCAGCCTCTGGCTGAACAAAGTTATTGTGAAGCTTTTTTTGCTGCCAATAGCCTGCGTGTCAGTGAACAGCAGTACCCCGATCTCTATGCCAAGCTAAAGGGCGCTTGTCAGACCTTGGGCATAACTCAGATTCCCCATCTGTATCTGTCCTTAGTCGATCTGTTTGGTGAAATGGGTGTGCATACGTTTTCGGGCGGCACCACTCATCCGTTTATTGTGCTCTCGTCTCAACTGGTAGAAGTCATGGATGAGCAAGACGTCTTAACAGCAATTGCTCATGAGCTGGGGCATATTCACTGCGGTCATATGGTGTATAAATCAGCGGCGGATACTCTGGGACTGGTTTTAAGCAAAACCTTTAAAAAGTCCCCGCTTGAAGCTGTTGCGGACAGCATCAGCCTGCCGATTCAGCAAGCCCTGCTGACCTGGCGTCTAAAGTCAAATCTGAGCGCAGACCGCACGGCCATGCTGATCACCCAGAGTGAGTCAGCGGTTTATGCTTATCTGATGAAGCAAGCTGGCGGGATTGTGAGCTCTAAAGCCAGTCTGCCAGCCTTTACAGAACAGGCCCAGACTCTGAACCTGCAGGTTGTCTATACCTGGCTTGAAAAATACTGGCAACAGATGCTGTTTAGCCGTTCGGGCATGAACTTCCCGGTCTGGCGCGCAGCTGAACTTAATCAGTGGTCGCGAGAAAACCTTAAAGGTTACGGTTATCAGGAAATTGTAAAGATTTTCGCGGCATAAGCTCGCGAAAATGGCTCATGGCTGGTAGCTTGTAGCTGGTGGCTTATTGCTCCAGCTCTATGACTCAGCCATGAGCGACCAGGGCAACAAGCCTACCCGCTACAAGCCTGAAAGGACTCCCCACCCATGCGTGAAGGTCTGACCTACAACGATGTTTTGTTAGTCCCCAAATATTCAGATATTGCCACCCGTAAAAGCCTCTCCACTCAAACCCGGCTCAGTCGCCGGATCACCCTTAACACCCCAATTGTCAGCGCCAATATGGATACGGTCACCGAAGCCAAAATGGCAACTCGGATGGCAGAACTTGGCGGCATCGGCATTATTCATCGCTTTTTAACGATTGAGCAACAGGTCGCCCAGGTGGCCCGCGTTAAACGCTCCCATAATTTTTTCATCAGCGACCCCTATACCATGCGCGAAAATGCCACTCTGGCTGAAGTCCGCGCTGAGATCCTGAATCGTGGCGTCAACTCTTTTTTGGTTATTAATGAGTCAGGCCGTTTAGCCGGGATGCTCACTCCACGTGATCTATTGTTTGAAGATGACTCCAATCTGCTGGTTTCTGAGCTGATGACTCCATTTGAAAAACTGGTTGTCAAAACCGTTGAGCCCGGCGCTCAGATTGACTATGAAGAAGCCCGCACGCTGCTGCGCAAACATCGGCTTGAAAAACTGCCGTTAATTTACGCCGATCGCCAGATTGCCGGTTTAATTACCTCTAAAGACATTCATAAACGCATGGAATACCCGCTGGCGGTTAAAGACGCTGCTGGTCGTTTATTGGTCGGGGCTGCGGTAGGCGTTAAAAACGACTATTTAGAGCGCGCTGGTGAACTGGTCAAAGCGGGCGTGGATGTTTTAGTGATCGACATTGCCCACGGCCATTCAAAATATCTGATCGAAACCCTCTCAGATCTCAAATCGAATTATCCCCAAGTAGATATTATCGCCGGTAACGTTGCCACTGCAGCCGCTACCCGTGATCTGATCCTGGCAGGTGCTGACGCCATTAAAGTGGGCGTGGGCCCAGGTTCAACCTGCTCAACCCGTATTGTCACAGGCTCTGGTGTCCCCCAGCTGACGGCTGTTTTTGACTCACGCTCTGAAGCACTTAAACACAATGTGCCGATTATTGCTGACGGCGGTGTGCGCACCTCTGGTGATATTGTCAAAGCGCTGGCTGCAGGTGCAGAATCCGTGATGCTCGGCGGCATGATCGCTGGCTGTGAAGAAAGTCCCGGCCTGACCCGGATTAAAGACGGCCAAAAGGTCAAGATTCTGCGCGGCATGGCCTCATTTGACGCAGCCATGAACCGTCAGACGTCCGAAGCGGGCTATAGCGTGGATTTAGACGCTTATGTGCCTGAAGGCATCGAAACCGTCAGCCCCTATAAAGGCTTTGTGACTGAAATTGTAGCCCAGCTGATTGGCGGCGTGCGCTCTGGTATGAGTTACCTGGGCGCTCGCACCATTGCCGAAATGGAAGAAAAAGCCGAGTTTATTCGTATGTCTAACGCCGGCTGGAACGAAAGTGTCCCTCACGCCAAAGGCTAAGCCTTTTAAAAGATCAAGGCTCTTTTGCGATTATTTCTGAGCCGTTAACATCAGCGACAGGGGTTTAAGCGTCTGCGGATGAACCGGCTCAGCCAAATGTTTAAGCTGCCAGCCAGC
>CAJYHH010000424.1 GCA_913773825.1 Candidatus Sericytochromatia bacterium
AACAACGTTATACAAAAAGAAAGTCCGATACTGCATTTTGCCAATGCCCGCCACAAAAGGGGCAAATGTTCGAACAATGGGCACAAAACGCGCCAGAATAATCGTCTTACCGCCGTATTTATCGTAATAAGCCTGAGTTTTTTCAAGATAAGCCTGTTTAAAAAACAGACTGTCTTGTTTTTTAAACACTTTAGGCCCAACTAGATAACCAATCCAGTAATTAGCCGCATCACCTAAAATAGCGGCAACCGTCAGCAGCATCAGTAAATAGAAAAAATTCAGATCACCAAGTGCAGCAAAAGTGCCAGCAGCAAATAACAGCGAATCTCCAGGCAAAAATGGGGTGACAACCAGTCCGGTCTCACAGAAGATAATCAGAAACAAGATGGCGTAAGTCCAGCCCCCATAGTTCTGAATCACCACTTTGAGATGATCATCGAGATGCAGGAACAAGTCCACAAATTGAGCCAGGAAATCCATGTTAATCAACCATTATCTTAGTCAGAATTAAAAAATAGCACTAAATTTTGCAATGAGAACCAAGTGGAGTCAAGCTCCCTATCGGCCCATTGTACCGCAGACAGCTCCGCTAAAAAGTTACCGCAGACACCGATGCCTGCAGAGACATTCTAAGGAACGGATGGAGAAGGACTGGGAGACAAAGACGCCTGAATCTGGACTTGATGGCGACGCTCAGCGGTAACCGGTGCACCCCCAGGATTGACAGGTTCTTGAGTAAAGTGCAGCTCAGTATTCCCGACAGCTAAAGGCTTAAAACTAAAAATGCGGTTTGGGGCATACTCCTGAGGCGGATTATCGCCAAATTCAGACGTAGCAGCTCGCTCCCCTTCGAAGCTTAGTAAAGCTTTATCGTAACTCTCCTGCAGCACCCATTTATAGCTGGGGCGAGAGCCCAGCGATGGCAACACAATTTCAAAAGTCTGGCCAGTCCGGGCCTGAATCTGGGTATCCTGAACCGTTAAAGGCTCAGTGCGCAGTTGAGTAGGATTGGGCTGACGGCAAGCAGCTAGATTCAGCATTAATCCACAACTAAAAACCGTGATCATTAAAAGCTTGTTGATGGTTTTAGATATCATCTGTCTGGCCTCACATAGCTAAATCGGTCCTGGCTGCGGCACCAGTCAGCGCCACCCATACGTGCAACAGTCTGTAACAAAGCAGGGTCAATCTTGCCATTAGCGTCAAGTACAGCTTCATCAATATGAATCAGCTCAATTTTGCCAATAATCAGATTACCGGCACCTGGATCGTTTCCATAAGAACGGATTTCCACCAGCGTGCATTCCATATTGATCGGTGATTCTTTGACACAAAAAGCTTTAACTTTTTGGGCTGGAACAGGCGTTAGGCCTGTAAAATCAAATTCACTTTCACCATGCGGCAGCGGCGTCGAAGCTGCGTTGACCTGTTCAGCAATACTCTCCGTCACGCTGGCAATCACAAATTCCGGATGCCGCTGAATATTCAGCAGGGTGTCTTTGGGCGTCCCGTTGCGCCCAGAAATCTGTGGACAAAACGCCAGATAAAGCGGATTGCTAGAAACTATCGTAAAAAACGAAAAAGGTGCTAAATTAGGTCCGAGTTCAGGATCTAAAGTGGAAGCCAAAGCAATCGGCCGGGGCTGAATAATTTCTGTCAGGCGAGCATAAGCTTCCTGCCAAGGCGTTTCACTAATCTTCAGTGTTTTCTGCGCCATATCAAATACTTACCCCCTGATCCAGCTCTGCTGATAATCGGCTTCTTCAATCCCGCGAGCAGCAAGAGTCGGCAGCAACGGCTTAAATGTATCCACCATAACAGCGGTTTCATTGGTTTCCCGGCTGCCGATAGAAGCTTCATAGGTGCCAGGATGTGGGCCATGCGGCAGACCAGCTGGGTGTAATGAAATCGAACCCGGGCCAATCCCTTTACGGCTGGTAAAATTCCCTTCGACATAAAACAAAAACTCATCGCAGTCGACAGAAGAATGAGGATAAGGACAGGGAATCGCCTTAGGATGATAGTCAACCAGGCGTGGAACAAACGAACAGACTAAAAAGCCGCCGCCAGCAAAAGTCGCGTGAATCGTTGGTGGCAAATGGACTAAGCCTGTTTTGGGCTGAAAGTCATTGATGTTAAAAGCAAAGGGCCAGAGCTGGCCGTCCCAGCCTAAAACATCAAAGGGAGAATAACGATAAACCTGGCGGCTAAGATGATCAGCGCGTTTAACCAGGACTTCTAAAGGCTGATTATCAGCCTGGTGATGCCGCCATTCAGGCGCCCGAAAGTCACGATGACTATAAGGAGCATCCATTTTGAGCTGGCCGTAGTGATTGCGATACTGAGCAGGTAAATCCACCCAGCTGCGGCCTTCCATAATCAGTAAGCGGCTGGTTTCAGTATCTGGCTCCCAGCGATGGACAACCCCACGCGGAATAAACACATAATCACCTTTGCCGTATTTCAACACGCCAAAAGCCGTGTGCAAAACGCCGCTGCCGGCAAAAACATAAACCAGCTCATCCCCGTCGGCATTAACACCCAAGGTTGGGTCTGCCTGATTGGCAACAGCAAACCAGATTCCAATATCAGGATTGGCTAACAATAGCGTGCGGCTTAATAAAGCTGTCTGGGAAGTATCTGCAGTCAGCTGTTGTGACATAAAATGGCGCCGAATGGGCTGGCCATAAGGCTCAGTCGGAGAAAAGCCTGGGTGTAATCCAAGCTCTTCCTGGCTTTCAATCCAGTGAGGTGGATGTCGATGATAAAGCATCGCAAAAGCGCCATCAAAACCCTGACGGGTCAGGCAATGTTCAAAGGCGATCTCTCCGCCATCTGGCGCAAAAACGGTATGCGGCTTGGCCGGTACTTCACCCAACTGAAGTCGATGAATCACCCAGGTCCCCCTTGCTGTCTCTTGCAGTTAGAGATGTTGTTTTTAAAGCCCTTTTAAATAAGTTAATTAATGAGCCTTTTAGCGAGCTTTTTTGACTGTCATCTACAGTCAGAAAGCGTATTTTGGGCTCATTATAACACTGGCTCAGACATCAGGCGGGCGCTACAAAAGCATTCCCGTCTGCGACAACACGAGAATAACTGAGGTTTTCAGCTGATTAAATGCCCACAAAAACTGAGAATGTTCTCATAATCAAGCTAAACCGCAGATCCTGGCTTCAGACTCTGATCAGCCTGGGCTATAATACTTTCTGAATAGATTTTTTAACGCTTTTTAAATATCTGAGGTATCTTCTATGCGTCGTGCCCTGTCCGCTCTTCTTGCTCTGACTGCTCTGACCGCCTGCAGCAGCCCCCAGATTCCTTTTCAAACAGGGCAGA
>CAJYHH010000425.1 GCA_913773825.1 Candidatus Sericytochromatia bacterium
TCATCGAATAGAGGTAACCATCAAGACTGTTGTTTAGCCACGGCTGGGACGACCGCCCTGGCCACCAGGCCCACCTGGACCACGTCCACCGGCATGTTCACCACCGGGCCCACCATGACCGCCAGGGCCACCGGGACCACCGGGACCACCGGGGCCGCCAAAACCTTTATTGAGCGTCAGCCAGAGTGCTCGCTGCTCAGTATTAAGCACAGCATGAATCTGCTCAAGCTGCTCAAAACGAGTATCGACTTTGGGGGCCTGACTGGAGCGAGCCTCAATTAGCGCTTTCAGCGCCGAACTATCCACCGTATCAGCCGTCAGCACATTTTTGAGTGCGGCCCGTTCAGCGTCCCTGGCAGCTTTATGGGCTTCTCTTTCAGTCTCATGCTGGCTGGCTTCAGCGCTAAAAATAGCGCTTAACTGGCTTTTCTGAGCATCACTCAGACTAAGCTTAGTCACCAGCTCATCCAGACGAGCGCTCTGGCGCTCAGCGGCATCAGCCGGAGGTGAAGGACGAGTTGAGGGTTCGGTGGGTTCGGCAAAAATCTGAGCACGCTGTTCAGCAGTTAACACATCATGCAGCTTGATAATCTGGGCAACCTGAAAATCAATCATTGCAGCACTGGGAGTTGGAGGAGTCGGGCGATTAGCCGTCAGACTGCTCGCATCAAACTGATCAGATTTAAAAGCGGCTTCAAAAGCAGCGCGTTCCGCTTCAGGATCAGGTCGTGTTGCACTATTGTCAGCTGTTGGCTTATTGGCTTCCATAAATGTTTTGGTCTCAGCCTGGATCGCTTCGAGCTGGGTTTTCTGGTCATCCGTCAGATTTAAGCTGGCCAGCTGATGGGGATGAATAAAGCCAAATCCAATTGGCCCCCCCATCCCTGGACCGCCGTGGCCCCCAGGGCCACCTTTGCCAAAGCCTTCAGGACGGCCTGAAGCCTGAGCCACAGCTGTGGCATCAGCATCAGTAGCAGAACCATCTACTGAAAGTGTTGAAAGTGAACCACCTTCAGCACTTGTAGAAGCGGTCATCGCTGAAGGCAGCGAACCGCAGGCGGTCAGACTCAGGGCAGTCATAGCGAGAATCAGAGAACTTTTGATATTAACCTTCATAATGTGGCTCCTTGCAAATTGTTTGTTTACTTGAGGTTCAGCCTTGGAGTGGGGTCATCTCCCACTGCCTTATGTTATTTAGTATGGGGGAGCCGTTTGAATCGCGAATGTTCACTGTGTGAACGCTTTGTGAACAACTAAAAATTTTTGATTTCAAGCTTAGAAGGATCTGTTTTAAAACTGAGGGTTCAGCGGGTTTAAGGGAAAAAGAACATTCAGGCACAAAAGAAAACCCGGCTGGTAATCAATCCTGATCAACCAGCCGGGAACCCGTTTGCGTAGATTGGAGAATGCATCATGACATGCGATTTGTTATGCGCTTGTTTGTCTGTCTTCTCTTCTCGTCTCTAGGTTTATTCTCGCGCAGAGGCTTGAACAGAGCATGTTGGCGGCATGAACAGCTGGTGAATATTCATCAAGCTTTTAGACATTCGACCATCAGCGTGATCATAAAAACGGATAATCAATACACGAAAAAAACCGGCTCTTGATTAAAGAGCCGGCAGGGATGACCGTTGTACTAAACTTGATTGATGCTAAATGAAACTTAAGACTGAGTTGTGGCAGATGCTCTGGGAGCAGGCATGCCTGAGGGTGGCGGGCCAGAAGGAGGCATCCCACCAGGACCCATACCACCTGGCGGCATTCCTGCACCACCGGGCGGCATCCCGCCAGCGGGCATCATGGCTTCACGCCATTCGGGGTGTTCGGTAAACAGAGCCTCCATTTTGGTCTGGCGCTCTTCAGGTGTCAGCGACTGCATACTTTCTAAAGCAGTGGCCAGTTCAGGATATTGAGTTCGGATTTCTTCGATATTCGGCGGTAGTCCACCAGGCCCCATACCCCCACCAGGCATGCCGCCAGGTCCCATTCCGCGGGGGTTCTGAGCACGGGCTGCAATCTGAGCCGCCAGCGTGGGCTGCTGCTTGAGTAGATTCTCAGCGGCGGTGTTGCGGGCCTCGGCAGTGGCCGAGCTGTTGGTTTGCGCCCATGCCAGCAGTTCAGTACTGCCCATACTTTGAGCTAAAGCAATCTGTTGTTCAGAAGATAAAGCGCTTAAAGACTGCAAAGCAGCCTGGATATTGGCACTGGCTGTTGCAGCCGTTTGAGTGGAAGCAGCGACGTTAGCAGCAGGGTTTGAGCCACAGCCTGTCATCAATGCAGAACTCAGGCTCAACAATGTGATTAGAGAAAAGGTACGGGTTTTCATAAAGCGAGACCTCTTGCTTGGAATGGATGAAGACCACCTGGGTGGCGATTAAAAATAGAATGACAGGGCCAGATGAACCCTTTTTGTTCAGCATATGAATACAAGATGAACGTCAACACTTTTAGACGCTGTTTTCGGACAGGTTCTGTGCTAAGTTAGGTGAGCCTTAAACACGCTGAAGGACTCACTCTATGACCGCTGCTATTCTCTGTCAGAATCTGGCCAAAGATTTTCGCCATATGCATAAAGAGCCTGGGCTCTCTGGCTCGATTAAGTCTTTTTTTGTCAGAAACTATGAACGTAAACCCGCTGTGCGGGACTTTGAGCTGGTGATTGAGCCCGGTGAAATAGTTGGTTTATTAGGCCCCAATGGCGCTGGTAAAACCACCCTGATGAAAATGTTTACCGGCATTATTGTGCCAAGCAGCGGCAGATTAGAGGTTTTAGGCCATGTGCCACATCAGCGCGAAATGGCCTTTCGGCGTAAAATTGCCCTGGTAATGGGCCAGAAGTCTCAGCTCTGGTGGGATATTCCGGCCATGGATTCGTTTTTACTGCTGCAAAAATACTATGAAATCCCTGACACGGATTTTAAACGTCGCTTAGGCACGCTGACAGACTTATTAGATGTAGACCGATTGTTAAAAGTCCATGTGCGTAAGCTCTCACTAGGTGAGAGAATGAAAATGGAGCTGATGGCCAGCTTACTCCATCAGCCCGAAGTAGTCTTTTTAGATGAGCCTACCATTGGCCTGGACTTAGTTGCCCAGAAAAACATTCGCGATTTTATTCTAGCCTGGCAGCGCGACCATCGCACAACGGTGATTTTAACCTCACACTATATGGCTGACGTCGACGCTTTATGTAAACGGATTGTGCTGGTATTAGCCGGCGGTAAACGTTTTGATGGCCCCATACGGGAATTTGAATCCGTACTGGGTAAACAGAAGTTTGTCAGCGTTGATTTTGAAGGCCCCGTTGATCGCCAGCTTGCACTTTGGCAAGGTCTTGATGCCAGCTGGAACGAAGACTCAACGCATGTTGAACTCCGCATCCCCGAAGACCAGCTGCGCAGCACAGCTGCCGCGATTTTACAGCAGTTGCCCGTTACATCATTGAGTATGGAAAAACTGCCGATTGAGCGGGTTATGAACGAATTGCTTGTCAAACCCCAGCTGCTGGCGGATCCCCAATTATGAGCCTGGCAGCAGAAGCATCTAAATGGGGCGCCACAATCAAAATAGCCTGGTCAAAGTATCTGGCTTATAAACTGAATTTTTTGCTACAGGTCTTAGGGCCTGTGCTGGTTTTTTTCTTTATTCGCTATAATCTCTGGTCAGCAATTTATGGCCTTGAAGGCGTTAAAACCCTGCAAGGCTATAACTTCTCAGAGATGATCAGTTATCAGGTCTGGGTGATGATTGTCGGCTTTATTGGCCTGGGCTTTAACGGCATGAATCTCGCTGAAGATATTCGCTTAGGCCGGATTTCAGCTTATCTGATTTATCCATTTGGCTTTTGGCAGTTTCACGCCAGCAGCTTTTTGGCCTTTCAATTGATTCAATTAGGCGTAGCGGGCATCACGCTGATTGCCGTTAGTCTGGCTGGCTGGGTTGAATTTACAGCCCTGAATCTTTTATTAGGCGTGCTTTATTGCTGCTGCGTGGCGCTGTTTTGGTTTCAGGTTAATTTTTTAATTGGGATTCTGGCCTTTTGGCTGGAAGAAACCTGGGTCATGCGCGTGATGATGGTGACGGTCAGCCAGTTTTTTTCAGGCGCTCTGATTCCGCTTGAAATTTTCCCGGCTTGGCTTCGCCAGGTTCTTGATTATTTGCCTTTTCCTTATTTGACCTGGGTGCCGGTAAAAATCTTTTCGGGCACTTATAACCAGCCACTTTTACCCGCTTTTGGTCTGATTCTGCTTTGGAGCCTGATTGCCTGGGGCTGTGCGCAATATGTCTGGCAGCGCGGGATTAAAGCCTACACAGGAGCAGGCATATGAAGACCCTTAAACGTTATGGAGCGATTTATCGCGAGTTTGTGAATAACTGCTTTGCGGCAGCGCTGACCTACCGCCTGCACTTCATTCTGCTGATTGTCATGGACCTGATTTTTTACTTCACCATTTTAGGTTCAGTCGAGTTTTTGTTTCAGCATCTGGACAAAATTGGCCCCTGGGGCCGCACAGAGTTTATGTTCTTTATGTCTTTTATGATTGCGGTCGAACATCTCCATATGACCTTTATCAGCGAGAATTTCTGGGAGTTCTCTTATGATATCCGCACCGGCCGCCTCGACTTTATTCTGCTTAAACCCGTTGGGGCGCTGTTTATTATCTTCTTTCGCTCCATGCGACCTGGCACCCTGCTCAATGGCTTTTTCCCCTGGGCCTATCTGATCTATTTTGGTAGCCAGCTTCATCTAAATGCCTTGCAGTGGCTGGCCTTACCTTTGCTTGTTTTACTGGGTCTGGCCTTACTCACCAGCGTTGAAATTTTAATCAGCATGTCGATGTTCTGGATCGTTGAGTCCATGGGCGTTAACTTCTTCAGAATGCAGCTCCAGCAAGTTGCGCGCTGGCCTGACTTTGTTTATCAATACTTTGCCCAAAAGTTTTTCAGCTATCTTGTGCCCGTGCTGTTAGTGGGGAGCGCTCCCGTCAGTTTTCTGATCACGGGTGACTGGACAGGCCTGAGCAAAATGCTTGGCCTGTTAGTGATCTGCTGGGGCCTGATTGGATTTTTCTGGCGCAAAGGTTTAGCGTCGTATGAGTCTGCCTCCAGCTGAGACACGGAGGGGGAGGATTACTCGGATTTCACGGACAGAAGAGGGGACATTACTTGTCTTAGCTTATTTTCCCATTCTGTGAAATCCGTGCCATCCTCGCCTCTGTAATCAGTGTGTTAAGAAAGAGGGGCCGCATTTTTGGCGATGGGGGAGGTAAAGGTGGGGGTCTTGGTTGATGGACAAAGGGCTCAAATATGGTGAATTGACACAGCAGATTATTGGCGCAGCCTTTGAAGTCCACGGCTTTTTAGGCAATGGCTTTCAAGAAGTGATTTATCAACGTGCTCTGGCTCAGGAATTAAAACAATCTGGCATTCAGTTTGCACGTGAAATCAACCAGCAGATTTTTTACAAAGACATCTATATCGGGACTCGCCGAGCAGACTTTTTGATTGAGGGCAAAGTTTTAGTAGAACTCAAAGCCACCTCCGAACTGACTGATGCTCACTGGAATCAAATCATCAGTTACCTCAAAGCCTATCGCCTCGAAGTCGGCCTCCTGATCAACTTCGGCAGCAAAAGCCTAACATTCAAAAGATTTGTCCTCTAACCCCAACCCAGATTTCACGGATTTAAAGATTCCACAGAGGGGATCAACAATCCCTGTCCTGCCTCCCATCCGTGAAATCCTCCCACTCCGTCCCTAATCCGTGTTCGTGATACGAATAGCTAACATATGCTCACACGGCCCTTGCTTCAGTTTGTGGCTAATATAAAAGTGACAGCCACAGCTGCCGTCGACTAAGCGCTGGTCGGCATCAATTCGGATTTCAGGTCTAAAGGTCCGGCCATTGTCGAGCACTTCAGCAGCAATCCTCATACCCTGTTGATTCACTTCAACCGTGCGTTTATCAACCAGACCGGCTTTAATCAGGCGATTGGCTTTATCTTCACGTTCGTTGGCAAAGCGCAATTGGTCCATGGGCAAAGGCTCACGGCTGAGCTCACGAATCCGGTACTGATCGGTCCAGAGATCATAGAGCACCCGCCCTGACTGAGCATAAATCCCCAAGGCTGATTTAACGCTAGTCAGATCAAGACTAAGGCGCCTGGCCAATGAATCAGCGCTTTCAACCCAGTTTTGCTGCAGGGCCATAAATACCCGTTGAGCGGTTTCGCTATCGACATTTCCGCGAGGGGCTAACAAGTCAAAATTGCCCATCCGTGAAAAGTCACTGGAACTCCAGCCAGATAAACCCAGCGTAAAGGTCATACCGGGCATTTCAGCAGTCCAGAAACTGGGCATACCGGAACCCAATAACTGCACGCGAATTTTTGAAGCAATGGGCAAGAGACGCTCAAGAATAAACAGTCGGCGGCGGCCCCAGAGCCTGACTTCTTCTGAACTGCTGCCTGTATAGAGACTACGCGGGCATTTAATCTGGTGATTCCAAGGGTCAATTACCACCGTGACAGGTTCACCAGGAGTCAGTAAAAAGCGCAGGGAGCGTGGGCTGCTGCGTTCACGGTGACGGCGTAAATACAGCAAAATATTGTAGAGATCCATGGGGTGAAGATCAAAGCTGTGCAAGGGCAGAGTCATCGCAGAGCTGACCTGTAAAAAGCCCCGGACCCAGCTGTCAGGCAGATCAATTTTTTCTTCTTTAAAGCTTTCGCTGACACCACTCTGAACAGTAAAGCCGCTGGGGTCAACGGTTAGCTGAGTATCTTTATAGTCGCGGACTTTCTGAAACTCCTGATATAAGGCATGGGAGTAGTCAATATTGGTGGTGCCATAGGCGTGTTCGCGAATCTGATCAAAAACTTCATAACTGCAGCTGAGTTTGCCATAGCTGGATTCATCCAATGAAAAACACTCAAAGAAAATTGAGTCAGGATGAACGCTAATCACCGGGTCGAGTACATACCAGGCATCAATATCGTGTTTATAGAGATAGTTAAAGTATTTGCGCTGGGCCTCATAATAGGGCTGAAGAATGGCAGATTCAGTCTGAGACAAAGCTCTGAGTTCACTGCGTAAGTCTTCCAGGCGAGTTTTGATTTGGCCCTGACGACTTAAGGCCTGAGCTAAAAACAGCTCGTTCTGAGAGGCCAGCCAGGCCTTATAATCACTCAAGTCACGAGGCTTATAGCGCATATCTGACTCCACCACTTCATGCAGAGCCGAAATCGCTTCGCGAAAGGGCAACTGACGGCTCAGTCGGCCCGAAAAATAAGTTGGCTGACGCAGACTGTCCGGTGCAAAGCTCATTTGGGTACTGTCAGCATGATTGCTGATGCGGCTATCACCTAAATAACGATATTGGAATTCCATCAGATTTTCGCCTTTCTCGGCCCAATCACCTGTAAGGGGTTAGGCAGTTCAGGATGTTGCTGTAATTGACTGTAAAGCGCCTTAATATAGCTGGCTTTATCATTCACAACGGTTGTCAGCGACTGGGCGGTAACCAGTTCAGACACCATCACAGCCACATCAGCATCCTGTTTAGCAGCAGCAAATAAGAGTTTTAAGACGCGGTCTTTGAGTACGCGCCCTTGATTCACCTGAGTCAGAACCGTTTTAAAATAAGGTTCTAAAGCCAGAATCAGTTTTGGTTTAGAGCCCGCATAAGCCTCTAAAAAGCCCGAAACAAACAGCTGAACTTTACGACTGGGGTGCTGGCTTAAGCGCAGCAGATACGCTTCACCTTGCCCAGCTTGAAAATGCGCTCCAATTAACTCACGCCCAAACTGCTCTACATCGTCATAGGTCTGATCCACAACCGCAATCGTGCGCTCTAAGCTCCAGACATCTGAGGGCAAGCTTCTCAAATAGGCAATCGCTGCAGCGCGAGAATCAGCCCAGGGATTATCTAAAATTTCAAGCGCGGTTTCAAACTCGTCAAGTGTGCGGGAGTCTTGGGCCAGACTGGTTAAAGCCCACTGGCGGACGGCAACACTGGCGTGTTTACTTAATCTGACTAATTGGCGCAAGCTATAAACATCACTTTTAAAGACTGAGACAATCAGCGAAGCGGCCTGTTGAGCCAGTTTGCTGCGAGCATTTAATAGACGCCAGATCAATTCAGGATTGAGTTGGGTATAAATCGGCGCCAGACTGCTAACCACAGCCAAGACATCTTCACCCACACCTTCGGCCTGGGCTCGAAACAAGGTGTCGACTAAACGCGCAAATAAGCGCTGCTGAAACTCAGGCTTTTTTAGACCACTTAATAAGTCGCGAGCCACAGCTCTTAAAGGCGCTTCAGGATCGGTTAAAGCCCTGATCAAGGTATCTGACAGGGCCATTTGTTCGTCTTCTGAGAGCTTGCCAAATAAACGCAGAGCGCCAGCCCTGACCTTGGCATCAGGAGAGTTTTCCAGCAGCGGCAGCAAATCTTGAATTTCAGCATAGCTCAGTGTTGAGGCTTCTAAAAGCTCAGCACCCAATAGCTGAAATTCTGGCAAGCGATGCCGCACCAAAACTTCAATCCCCTGACGGGCGACTAAACCCCTTAAAGGAGCCTGAAGCAAAAACTCACGAGCGCCTTCTGTGCCAACTGGGCCAATAATCAATAAAGAGGTCACAATCTGCTCGGCTAAACGCTGACGATGATCCTGCAGCCAGTCGAGATGTTCCCGTAAATAGGTTCTGACATCAGCAAAAGGTAAAACCGCCATCATCGCAGCTAAATCCAGATCCTGGAGCAAAACCGCTGCACTGAGTGACTCAAGG
>CAJYHH010000426.1 GCA_913773825.1 Candidatus Sericytochromatia bacterium
GCGCCGTCAGCTGTATCGCCAGCGGCCGTTGCAACTGAGGTAATGCTGCGGTTGATGCTTTCGCTGCTGCGGGCCACTGCTGTGACGTTATGGTTGATTTCATGAGTAACCATGCTCTGTTCTTCGACGGCGGAAGCAATCATGCCCTGTAAATCGGCAATCTGCTCAATAATCTGAGAGATGTCTGTTAGAGCCTGAATGGTGCTCTGGCTGACTTCTTGAATAGTCAGAATGCGTTCGGCAATTTCTTCAGATGCCTGAGCGGTTTCTTTGGCAAGCTCTTTGACCTCGTTGGCAACTACAGCAAAACCTTTGCCAGCAGAGCCAGCGCGAGCGGCTTCAATGGTGGCGTTAAGCGCCAGCAGTTTGGTCTGCTGGGCAACTGTTGTAATCAGGTTAATGACTTTGCCCATTTCAACTGAACTGGCCTGTAAGTCCTGAATGGTGTGATTGGTTTCGCCAGCTACTTTGACGCCGTTACGAGCAATGCGGGCTGCTTCACTGGCATTGCGGGCAATTTCACGGATGCTGGCACCCATTTCTTCAATTGCGGTTGCGACTTGCTGAACAGATGAATTCACTTCAGCAGCGGTGCCGGTGGCGGTTTGCATCTGGCGAGATGTTTCAGTCGCGCTATTGGCAAGTTGGGTGCTGACCGAACTCATCTGAGAAGAATCCCGTGCCAGAGAGTCAGCGGCAGTACGAGAATTAAAAATGCTGTTAAGGCGGGCTTCAGCGCGTTCTTTTAATAAAAGGGCTCGGGTAACCAGAAAGCCCGAAACGCCGACCAGCAGGGTGGCAGCCAGCAGACCCAGGCCGACAATCAGGATGGTGCGGTTGGCGCTTTGTTCACTGGTAGAAATGCGTTGCTTCAGCAGGCGTTGCTCTTCCTGCTTCATACGCTCGATGTGCTGGCGGATTTGATCCATCAGACGCAGGCCAACGCCGTTTGAGATCTTTTTAATTGAGGCCTCTAAACCCTCGTTGCGCCTGATCTGCACAACAGTTTGGCTAAAGGATTGTTTTTGCTGCAGCAGGGGCTCAAGCCGACTGAGGTTCTGTTCTTGAGTCGGATTATCACGCGTGAGTTCACGTACGTGGCTAAGGGCGTTGGGCAGCGCGATTTCGGCTTGTTTAAAAGGGCCAAGATATTCTTCACGGCCAGATAGCTGATATCCACGCTGGCTGGTTTCAATGTCTTTCATAGTTGAAACAAGGGTTTCAAGTGTTTGAATCACTTCTTGTGTATGAGCAACCATTTTGGCTGATGCAATCAGGTTCTGTGTGTTGCTGATTGCCGTCCAGCCCACAAAGAGCAGGATAAAGACAGCGGCTGAAAAGGCTAGACCCGTGCGGACCGTTGTGGATGTCATGTTTCACTGTTTCGCTATAGCAAGTTTGTCGTATTTTAACAGAAATTAGACGGCCAGAGTGACGCTGAGTGATACTCTTAGCGACGGATAAAACATCCACCGGCTCGATCAAGATGAGCGGGCTGAAATTCAGGCGGGAGCGGCACTAGACTTTCGGTAATCCCTAAAATTAAATAACCACCGGGTCGCAACTGTTTGGCAACCCGTGTCAGGATCTGAGCTTTAAGGACAGGCTCTAAATAAATCAGAACATTGCGCATCAGGATCAGATCCATTTCAGGCAGCAGGGGCCAGGGCTGAATCAGATTGATGGATTTAAAGCTTACTTTGCTTTGCAGGGAAGCATTTAACTGCAGTTGCTCAGATTTTTGATCGCCGTAAGTATGAAAATACTCACGATAATGGCTGGGTAACTGGCGGTCGATGTCTCGCGCTGGATAAACGCCTTTGTGGGCTTGATCTAAGGCCTGCAAAGACAAATCGCTGGCATGAAGTTCAATCCGGGCGCGTTTGGCAAAATGGCGTTCCCAGAGCATCGCAATAGAATAAGGTTCTTGGCCCGTTGCGCAAGCGGCACTCCAGACGCGCAGCTGGAGCGGCATGGGCTCAAGCAGCTTGGGTAAAATCTGTTCTTTAAGGAGTTCAAACAGACGCATATCCCGAAAGAAGCTGGTTTCATTATTGAGCAGGGTTTCAACCAATTCATTGTACTCCCGGTTATCAGGCCGGGTCTGGAGTTTTTCCAGATACTCTTCAGCTGAGGCATAGCCTTTTTGTTGAGCAAGTTCAGCTAAACGGTAATTGAGCGTAGCCCAGCGTGTATGGCTGGGATGAAAGCCTGTTTCACGCTGCAGTAAACGCAGTAACCAGTTCCAGATACTATCAGTGCTCAAATCGGAACTCCAGATGACAAGCCTGCAGGCGATGTAAAATCTCCTGAGTCAGTTGTTCAGGGTTTAAAACCAGATCTGCCAGCTGGGCCTGGGCAATGACACCGGGCATTCCCCAAACCACAGACGAGGCCTGATCCTGAACCAAAACATGTCCTCCCTGTTCGCGAATCGCTCTGGCGCCGACTAGGCCATCACTGCCCATCCCTGTTAAAACAACGCCGAGTACAGAGGGGCCATAGCTTTCGGCGACTGAGCGAAACAAAACATCTACTGCCGGGCGGCAGGAATTTTCTGGCGGGCCATCATTAAGGGCAACAACCATTTTTTGATCTTTTTCACGCACGGTTAAGTGACACTCACCAGGTGCAAGTAAGATCTCTCCCCTTACCAAAGGTTCTCCATGACGGGCTACTTTGACCGGGATTTTACATTTGCGATTCAGGCTTTCGGCTAAAGCCTGAACAAATCCTGGTGCAATATGCTGAACAATCAAAACAGGTATGGGTAAATTATCTGGTAATTTTGACAGAATTTGTTCTAAAACCCGTGGTCCGCCTGTAGACGCGCCAATCGCTAAGACCGCAAGTCGCTGCTGACGGCGGCTTGAAGGAATTGGGACAAACGACGGCTTTGCCGCTTCAACGCTGGCTGGACGCATCCGCTGCATTTTGCTCACCAGCTCATCTTTGAGCTGGCGGCGCACCTCTGGATCAATGGCTGCATTGTCAGGCAGAGCCTGATAGTCAACGGCACCGTGTAAAAGGGCATCAACCGTAATCGCTGCGCCTTGAAAAGTGTAGCGACTGAGCATAATTACGGGCAGATCAGGGTATTCCCGGCGTAGTGCACTTAAGGTTTCGATGCCGTTCATCACAGGCATTTCAACGTCTAATAAAACCAGATCAAAAGTTTGGCGGCTAAGCTGACGCAGCGCGAGTTCCCCATTAGAGGCTGTAGCCTGGACCCGATAGAAAGGGTCTTCAGCAAACAGTCCCGTAATCAATTGTCTGACCAAACTCGAGTCATTGACGAGTAAAATGCGCACGGTCATAGGAGGATAGCTAACTCCATCATTAAATCGTTTAAGCTTGTTTGATGAATACAGATTTTACTTATAGTGGCAGGCTATAGCTAAGTTGGCAAGCTATCATTTTGTGAGCCTGATGAAACTCTAATTTTTAAATCATCTGTTATTGTGTAAAACATGCAGGAAAATTTATTAGACCAAATTCGTCAAAGTCTGGCTGAAGGCCAACTTGAGGCTGCTGGCGAGCTTTTGAGATTAGCGGGGCGACAAGAGCCCGATTCTTTGCCCTTGTTACATCAACTTGGGCTTTGGCTGGCGATGCAGCAGCGGTTTGATCAGGCTCTCGCGGTTTTAGCGCCTTTAGAACTGCGCTGGCAAGATCCGGGTTATTTAAATGATTTGGGTATTGTGCTAATGGAGTTAAACCATCTGCCTGATGCGATTACCCGTTTTGCGCGTGCCTTGCAGTTAAGTCCTGAGAACGCTGGCTATCGCCTGAATTTAGCCGATGCCCATCAGCTAAGAGCGGGTCAATTACAGGAGCAAAAACAATATCGTCAGGCTTTAGGGCATTGGCAGGCACTGCTGATGATCAGTCCTGAACGCCCTGATGCCTGGATTCAAGCGGCGCAAGCTTTTGCTGAGCTCGGACATGACCAGCAAGCGGAAGCGGCTCTGTTAGAGGCTCTAAGACTTAAACCGGATTCTGCAATCGCCGCTTATAATCTGGGTAATCTCTATTATCGTCGTCAGGATTACCCTCAGGCTAAAAGCTGGCTGCTTAAAAGTGTTGAACTCAACCCTGATTTTGCACCAGGCTGGATTAATCTGGGTTTAGCTGATTATGAATTAACTGAATATTCTGAGGCTTTACAGGCTTGTCAGCAGGCGGTTCAGCTTGAGCCAGACAATCCCCGTTTTCATATTCATTATGCTGATGCTTTATTGATGAATCAGCATTATTCAGAGGGTTTTGCCCAAATCCAGTGGCGCTTTCAGGATCCGTTATACAGCCAGTTTCAGTTTGCTGCCCAACCCTGGCAAGGTCAGGATCTCAGTCATCAGATTCTGAGAGTGCAGTCTGAACAAGGACTTGGGGATGTGTTATTGTTTAGCCGCTTGATTCCCTGGTTACATCAGCGTTGGCCTGATGCCCGGATTCAATTTCAAGGCCCCGAAATACTTCAGGGGCTGTTTAAACATTGGGATTGGTTAGAGTGGGTGAACTCACAATCAGCTTCTCCAGATTGGGCTGTAGCGCTTTTAAGCCTGGCTGAAAGGCTCGAACTGGACCCATTTACTCTAACGCAAAGACCTGATCAACCACCCTATTTGCAGGCTTCAGGCCAAATGTCGGCTTTTTTACGCCAGCAGATTAAACAAGCCCCAGAAGTTGCTGATCAGCGATTAAAAATTGGCATGGTCTGGAGTTCTGGCCCTGGTCAGACCCGCGCAAAACGTTCATTGCCTTTAAGTACACTTTTGCCCGTGTTTAAAGCTTTTCCTGAATTTGACTTTTATAGTCTGCAAAAGGGTGAGCAGGCTGATGAACTTAAGCTTTTAGTTGAGACAGGGCAAGTGTCTGATGTAATAGATCTAGGGCCCTGGCTGCAGAACTTTAACGATACAGCTCATGCTTTAAATCAGCTGGATTTGCTGATTGCAGTGGATACTTCGGTTGCCCATCTGGCCGGCGCGCTGAATCTGCCCGTCTGGATTTTACTGCCGTTTGCACCTGACTGGCGTTGGCAAGCCAGCGGTGCGGACTGTCTTTGGTATCCTTCAGCGCGACTATTGCGTCAACCTCGCTCCGGTGATTGGGCTGGATTGGTAAAAGAAGTTCTTATTCCAGCGCTTAAAACGCTCTAGTTTCATCTCAGCTGCTATCTCAGCTTTTATTCAAAACAAAGAAGCCTCTACAGAGTTTTCTGCAGAGGCTTCTTTAAATCAGATGTTTTTAGTCAATTAGTTAAGCGAGGCCTGGCTACAAGCCACTAGCGACCAGCTAAAACAGACAGTTCGCGTGAGACTTTATCCAGATACAGCTGGGTGCGGTAATCAGATGTCTGTTTCATCGCTTGAGTTAATTCAGCGCGCAGGGCAGCAAGCTGATTTTTGTCCAGGTCACGGGCTGCAACACGTACCGCTGCAACCGCTGTACGGAAGTTCGCTTCGCTAGAGCTGCTGTTGAGCAGTTTAACGGCATTGCTGCTGATTTCAGCGGGGCTTTTGCCCAGTGCTGGCGGCATAGTTAAAGCCGGTGCTGGATATTCAAGACCGCGATTGATGTGCTCAACAGCGATATCTTTGAGCATGTCATCTAAAAAGACCTGAGTGCGGAAGTCGCTGCTAGAGGCAATGGCAGCCCGGATCAGGGATTCAGTTTTAGCCAGATCAGCAGGGTTCAGATCGCGTAAGGCCACCCGGAAACCAGCCCGAGCTTCGCGATAATTGGCTTCGCTCATATGGCTTGATAATTTTTTCAGACTGCCGTGAACAATGCTGTCAGGGCTATTGCCGGGCAAAGCAGGCATCGCGGGCGTAGCCAGATTGGGCTTGCCACCTTTGGCGTGAATTTCCATCGCCAGATCAATGTTGAGATCTGCTAAGAGTTTTTGTGTCCGGTAGTCACCTGACTGTTTAACCAGGGCATCAAGTGCTGGCTGCAGGGCCTGCAGGCTCTGTAGATCCTGTGAACGAATGCTGACTCGGAAGCTCGCCTGGGCTTTACGAGCGGTTTCTTGAGTTGGGCTGCTGCTGAGTAGTTTAAGGGCGTTATCTAAAGTGGGTGAACTGCTGCTGGCAAAAAGCGACAGGGTGGCCGGAATGCTGCCGACGGCTGCACTGCGCTGAACAAGATCCTGAGGGCGGAGTTCGTTGCTGGTGGACTGAGGGGCAGTCTGGACGGTGGCCTGAGCAGGATTAAACTGGGGAGCGTTAAGGGCTTGAGCGCGCTGAATGGCTGACAACATGTGCATAACCTACCTTGCTGTTTGCAGCTGAACACATCAGAGAAACAAGAACTGTCGATGTATTGAAGATGCTTTAGTCTGATTTTAATATAAAGTTAACCAAAAATAAAGCCCCCTTTTAATAAAATTTGCCAAATTCTGATATTGACGCATTCAGGCGCTGACCGTAAGCACTTGCTGACGGTACAATGTGTTTTATGCGGGTTCACCTTTTCCTGTTTTCCCTTTTGTTGCTCTTACTTACGGCTTCAGGTGCCACTGCTCAGCAGCGGGGCGATAAACTGGTTTTGTCTTCTTTTCAGAGTTTGTATGAGCTCAGCCCACATCTGGAGATACTTGAAGATCCGCTAGGTGACTGGCGTTTTCAGGATCTGCCTCAGAAACAGTTTAAGCCGGTCACAGAAGACGTTCCCAATCTGGGCTTTTCGCGTTCGGCATTCTGGTTTCGCTTTACGATTCGCAATCCAGGTCGGATTTCTCAAGACTGGTTGCTTGAATTAGGCCATCCCAATATTGATTATGTGACGCTTTATCGGCCCCAATACAGCAACTATGTGCCCAGCTCAACTGGCCGGAGATACCCTTTTGCTCAGCGAGAGCTTAAACATCGTAATTTTGTCTTTCCGCTTTCACTCCCGCCCGAAACAGAACAGACTTTTTATTTGCGGGTTAAAAACTCCACAGCTTATTTTGTTCCACTTACCCTGAGTTCGCCCTTGAACTTTTTAGAGCATGAGCGCAATACTCAACTGGCTTTTGGCTTTTATTACGGTCTGATTCTGGTCATGATCGTCTATAACTTTGTGCTTTGGCGCTCAACCAAAGACTATAGTTATTTTCACTATCTTTTTACTCTGTTGTTTTTGCACGGCATCTTTTTGCTGATTAACAACGGCCTGAGTTATGAATATCTTTGGCCTAAGGCGATTTGGTGGAACAACCACTGTATTGGCTTTACTCTCGGAATGGCGATTGGCTGGATGACCCAGTTTGCTCAGAGTTTTCTGAGGTTAAAGGTCAGGTTGCCAAGATTTAATTTGATCTTGTCGTTTTTAAAATGGACAGGTTTTACCCTGTCGTTTTTTAATCTGTTTCCCGATAGTTCCTTGCTCAGCCATCTTTCGGTCTATTGGGTGCTTAAAGTCGGGGTGGCAGCGATTGTTGGGATCTGGATTTCGGCTTTATTGCTCTGGATTAGAGGCAGCCGTTCTGCACGTTTTTTCCTGATTGCCTGGTCGTCACTGTTGCTCGGTGGTTTTATAGCCGGGCTTTCGACGTTTGGGATTTTGCCGACCTGGAGCATTACGCCTTATCTTTTACAAATTGGCGCCGCAATTAATGTTTTGTTGCTGTCATTGGCTTTAGGTGACAGATTGCGCCGCAGCCGCAAAGAAATTCTGGCGGCTCATGAAGCCAAATTGGTGCAGGAACAAATGGCCAAACAAGCCCAGGAGCGTATGGTGGCTCACTTACAAAAGCTGGATAAACTCAAAGACGAGTTTATGGCCAATGTCTCACATGAGCTTCGCACACCGCTGAATGGGATTATTGGCATCAGTGAGTCGATGCTGGATGGTGCAACCGGGACGATGAATCAGACTCAGCGCTATAATCTTTCGCTGGTTGTGGCTGCAGGCCGGAGACTGTTTCATCTGGTTTCAGACTTAATTGATTTTTCTCAGCTTAAACATCGCGAGATCCGGTTAAACCCTCGGCCTGTCTGGCTACGTGAAGTAGTCGATGTGGTGCTTAAGCTTTCAACCCCTTTGGTCGGAACAAAATCTTTGCGGCTGATTAACGACATTCCGGCTGATGCGCCGCCCATTCAGGCCGATGAAGATCGCTTGCAGCAGATTTTGCATAATCTAATTGGCAATGCGATTAAATTTACCGGCTCAGGTGAGATTCGCGTTAGTGCTGAAGTTAAGCGCCAGTTTTTAGACATCACCGTTTCTGACACCGGCCCTGGAATTCAAGCTGCAGATCATGAGCGAATTTTTGAGTCGTTTGAACAAGCTGATGGCTCAATTACGCGTGAGCACAGTGGTTCTGGTCTGGGGCTGGCGATCACGCGCCAGTTAGTTGAGTTACATGGTGGCCACATTCGGGTTGATTCCAGTCCGGGACAGGGTTCACGTTTTCATTTTTTAATGCCCTTAGCTGCTGAACGCGAAGGCTTTAGCGGGAATAAACCGGCTGATAAACGCCAATTGTTTATGGGCACAAAAGATCTGACCTTAGAGCCTGTGCAGGTTGCTGAAGATGCGGCTGATGAAAACACTTTCCGGATTCTGATTGTGGATGATGAGCCTGTTAACTTACAGGTTTTGGTCAATATGCTTTCGATTCAGAAATACGCTGTTACCCGTGCCCTAAGCGGGGCTGAAGCTTTAGCGGCTCTTGACCGCCAGACTTATGATTTAGTCTTGTTAGATGTCATGATGCCGCATATGTCAGGCTATGAAGTCTGTGAAGCGATCCGTGAGCGTTACCCGGCTAACGAGCTGCCAGTTGTGTTTTTAACCGCTCGGAATCAAGTCACAGATTTAGTTCAGGGTTTTGAAACCGGTGCCAATGATTATCTGACCAAGCCAGTTGCTAAAAATGAATTATTAGCGCGTATCAAAACGCATATTCATCTCAGCAAGCTTAACTTGTCATATGCCCGCTTTGTTCCTGATGAATTTCTGAGATTTTTAGGCCGAGAAAGTATTTTGGATGTTCAGTTAGGTGATCAGGTTCAGCAGGAAATGACCGTGATGTTTTCGGATATTCGCAGCTTTACAGCGCTTTCAGAACAGCTTTCACCCAAAGAAAATTTTGACTTTCTGAATGAATATTTAAGCCGGATTTCGCCTGTCATCCGTATTCATGAAGGCTTTATTGATAAATATATCGGCGATGGCGTCATGGCGCTGTTTCCCCATCGTGCTCAAGATGCCTTAGATGCTTCGATGGATATGCTAGAAGAGCTCTCTGTGTTTAATCAAGACCGGGCAGATCAGTTTTTACCCCCGATTCAAGTGGGTATTGGTTTGCACTCCGGCATGCTGATGCTGGGCACAATCGGAGAGTCTGAACGGATGGAAGGCACGGTGATCAGTGATGCGGTGAACACCGCTGCTCGTATGGAAGGTCTGACTAAACTCTATGGCACGACTTTGATTCTGAGTGAACAGACTCTGGCTCGTCTGGATGAGCCAGATAAATATCCGATTCGCTATCTTGGGCAAGTCAGGGTAAAAGGCAAAAGCCAGATCACGGGTATTTATGAAGTGCTTGAAGATTTCCTGATGCCTGATTACCAGCTCAAATATAAAACGCTGGCAACTTTTGAAGCCGCTGTTAAAGCTTATTTTGAGCGTGAGCTGCAGCAGGCCCAGGAGGGTTTTAAAGCCGTGCTGGACATTAATCCGGATGATCAGGCCGCTCGTTATTATCTCGGCCGCTGTGAGCGTTTTTTACAGCAGGGTCTGCCTGCTGATGTCAGTCCTGAATTTGTCTAGGCGGCTAATGTTTGTCTCAAGACCTGTTGGAGATTAGTCAAACAGCTGTTTGGTATAGCTCGCAAAAAATGATTATGAAAATTTTCGGATTTTCATAATTACTGAGTCTGAATGGGCCTGTTCAGCGACTCTAAACCGGTTTTAGGATCGGCCTGCCAGATCCCTGAGAATGGCTTTTTTAGGCTTTAAATCTAGACTATTTTAAGCGATACAGGCCGGTCTTTTGGCGCTGTGCTTGACTTCTGGTCGGGTTTGCCGAGGCTGTATCTTGTGGCCAGGGACACATTTGATCAGTATAATGCAGTCATATCCTTGAAAGGAGTCACCCCATGCGACAATTAACAAAGCCTTTTTTGTTTTTAAGTCTGCTGCTTGCTGGTGCCAGTCTGGCGCCCAGGCCGGTGACCGCTTCTTTATTGCCGGTTCGGGAAGGCCTGGCCTCTTATTATGGCCCTAAATTCCACGGCAAATGCTGCACCGCCAGCGGTGAAACCGTCAATATGTATTCACTGACTGCAGCTCATCGCACTTTGCCTTTTGGCTCTCGCGTCAGAGTGACGAATTTGCGCAATCGCCGCAGCATTGTTGTCCGGATTAATGACCGTGGGCCTTATTACGGCAGCCGGATTATTGACCTGTCTAAAACCGCATTTGATCGCATTGCTTTAAAAGATAAAGGCGTCATCAAAGTCCGACTGGATTTGATCTCAGTACCCAACCGCAGGGCTGAACTTCCCGTCATACCTGCGATGTTTATGCCTGACCTCAGACCCTAGTCTGATTTAGTTTTATCGCCGGCTTGGGACTGATGATCGCGCTTATGGCTCCAGCCTGAACAGGCCT
>CAJYHH010000427.1 GCA_913773825.1 Candidatus Sericytochromatia bacterium
TGCTTTCGCTATTATGGCGAAGTGATTCGCGTAACCAAAGGGACTGTGTTTCCGCCTGTTGCGCCGCATCAGATTAACTTTACGGTGCGTGAACCTTTTGGTGTGGTTGCCTGTATTGCGCCTTTTAACTTTCCGCTGTTGCTAAGCGCCTGGAAAATTGCCCCAGCCATTGCCTGTGGCAATACGGTGGTGGTTAAGCCTCCGCATCAGAATCCTCTGTCCTCACTTCTGCTGGCAGAAGCTTTTCAAGCGGAGCTGCCGCCCGGTGTGGTCAATATTGTGACAGGTGATGGCAGCACGGGTGATCTGCTGGTGCGCCACAAAGATGTAAACATGATTGCCTTTACAGGCTCAACAGCCGTTGGCCGTAAAATTGCCGCTGCAGCTGGTGAACAGCTTAAAAAAATCAATCTGGAGCTCGGTGGTATTGATCCACTGGTTGTTTTTGACGATGCTGATTTAGACGTGGCGGTGCGCGGCGCGGCCTGGGCTCGTCTGCTCAATGCTGGTCAGGTCTGTACGTCTTCTAAGCGCATTTATGTCGTAGAGCCTTTAATGGAAGAATTTACCAAGCGTTTAGTGGACTATGTCGCCACAGTTAAAGTTGGTGACCCGATGGATACCACTACGGATATGGGCCCTGTGATTAGCGCTGATGCCCTTGAAACCATTGAAAATCAAGTAGAGCGCTTAGTTGCTGAAGGCGCAAACTTGCTGGTGGGCGGCAAACGCTTTAGTCCTGATGGTCTTAAAGGCCATTTTATGCAGCCGACGATTCTGACGAATGTCAAACATGGCGGTCTGGCGACCACTGAAGAAATCTTTGGGCCTGTGATCAGCCTGATTAGTGCGCGCGACAATGATCATGCGATTGAAATGGCCAATGATTCAGAATACGGTCTGGGTGCTGTGGTCTATACCAATCGTCTGGATGTCGCCATGAAAGCGATGGAAAACATTAAAGCCGGCAGCTTCTGGATTAATGACCCGCTAACTGATAATGAAGCCGCACCCTTTGGCGGCATGCGCAATAGCGGGATTGGGCGTGAATTAGGCGCAGAGGGCTTAGAGTGCTTCCGGGAGCCTAAACATGTCCATCTGGATTACATCATGGAGCGCAAAGACTACTGGTTCCCTTATGCGGATCGGCCCGTTGACTGGGGTACTGCTGACGATGCGCCTGCACATGGAGCTTAAATCGTTTTGACTTCGGTTGTGTTATCGTGGGTGAAAACGGGCTAAAAGGAAACGATCAATGTCTGAAACATCTGAACAGGAAAGCGGATCTAGAAAACGAAATCGTGGGCTTCGCCTGACGCGTAAACAGCTTGTGCTGGGTGGGATTGTGATTGTGCTGGCCTCGCTGGGGACAGGGATTGGAACCTATCAAGTGATGATGTTTAAAGCCAAGGCTGAAGGCCTGGCAACAGGGTATATTGAAGCGGCCGTTACGGCGTATCAAATGGATCGTTATGCAAGACCCTTACCAGATCGGATTTTTGAATCAGGGCATTATCGCGTTGAGACCCGCACCCACGGTACGCCGCCAACCTTGCATGTTTCGGTCCGAGACCGCTATATCAACCAGACTCATTTTGAGGCTGAAAAAGTCTTTGATGTCTCTGGTCGGCCCACACCGCCACCCAATGAAGGCCAGGAAAATACAGGCTTCTAAAGCCATTTTGAAGCTGTGAGATTTTAATTTTTAACTTTGCTAGTAGAAAGTAAACCCTATGCCAAAAAAGACGCCAATGTCTTCATCTGAACAAGCAAAACCTGCTTCGGTGTCTAAAACCCCCAAAAAGACAAAAGCCCCAAGCAAAAGGCCAGCTGTGGTTTATGCCGTGCTGGGCGGTTCGGGCGCCATGGGACGGATTACCGTAAGCGATCTGGCTCATACAGCTGATAAGTCTGCCCGGATTCTGATTGCGGATTATAATCTTGAAAAAGCCCGGGAGCTGGCTGAGTCTCTCAATCATCCTGGCCTGGAAGCAATTCAGGTTGATATCAATCAGCCTGAACAAGTCAAAAAGGCTTTAAAAGGCACGACAGTGTTGCTCAACTCTCTGCCTTATGCCTGGAATGTACAGGTCATGGAGCTGGCTTTAGAGCTGGGCGCCCACTATACAGATTTAGGTGGGTTATTTCATATGACCCGCAAACAGCGTGAGCTCAATCAGCGCTTTCAAGACGCAGGCCTGACAGCCTTACTTGGGATTGGAGCAGCGCCTGGGATTACCAATGTTTTAGCGCGTCTGGCCGTCGACAAAATGGACTCAGTTGAAGCGGTCCACGTACGGCTGGCAGCAGTTGATCGCACGCGCTACAAACCTGTGCCGGTGCTGCCAGTGTCTTATTCGTTTAAGACGATTCTAGAAGAGTTTTCGCGGCCGCCAGCGGTGTTTACAAAAGGCAAGCTGCGCTTTTTAAAGCCGATGTCTGAACGCCATCCTTATCGCTTTCCTTCACCCGTGGGTGAGCAGCGCCCGATGCATACGCTGCACTCTGAAATCCTGATGTCTGAAGGCTTTGCCCATAAAGGCATTCGTGAAGTCAGCTTTAAAATTGCCTTTGATGCTGATTTTGTCGACAAGGTTCAGTTTTTGCGCGATCTGGGGTTGGCCAGCCCTGAACCCGTGACGATTAACGGCGTTTCGATGGCGCCGATTGATCTGGTCAATCAGGTTGTGATGGCTCAGGAAGCACCGGTTGCGGTGTCTGAGCCCCGTCAGTATGAGATTCTGCGCTCCGTGATTCAAGGGACAATCGACGGTAGAAAAGTTACTTGTCTGCATGACTGCCACACAGCGGGTATGCCTGAATGGGGCATTGGCACAGATATTGATACAGGCTCCCCGCCGTCAGTAGCGGCACAGCTGATTGTCAGTGGTGAGATTACCGCTCGCGGTGCGCTGTACCCTGAAGAAGCGATTCCGACGGATCCCTTTTTTAAACAGCTTGAGCGCCGCCAGATGTTTGTCAAAACCGAAACCAAACGGGGCTGGAATGTCCCTCTCTAAAGCTGCTTAGAGCCCTAAACGCTTTAACGCAACTCAGAAACTATTTGACGCCCAGTTCTTGTAGCTGGGCGTTAATTTCTTCCAGGCTTTCAAGTCGATGACGCTGCTCTGTCTGATTGCGGCTATTGTGAAGCTCAAAGATCTGGGTTTGCAGCTGATCGCGTAAACGTCGGGCTGAATCCATTTGTTTGGCTTGTAAGCGCTGGTCACGCAGACTTTGAATCAGCTCTTGTTTAATCGCTTCGACTTCCTGCTTAAGGCGCTGTTGAGCTTGAGCAGTGGCCAGGCGCTGCTCAAGCGCCAAAGCGTCTGGCAAGCTGTTTAAATCAGCTTGCTGGACTTCAGTGTTTGCTGTTTTTAGCTCTTGCTGTTCAAGTTTATCTGCTTTGGGCAGACTGAGATTAAAAGGCCGATCTGCAATCTGTTTAATCGCGTCCATCAGAGCGCTGAGGCGATTGGCCATTGGGTTAAAGACCTGCTTTAAATCGCTGCGAACGGCAGAGAGCAAAGCTTCTTCGCCGAGACGTTCAAAAACATCGCGCAGATAAGCGCTGTCAGCTAAGGCTGTTTGATTCAGCGATTGATCATGATGGCGCAGCAGTGTATCTGATTCGAGGCGGGCCGGTGGTGTGAGATCGGGGTTGAGATTAACACCCGTCTGACGTGAAAACTCTCCACTATCGCTGATGGCTTCAAGGCTGTGACGAACACCCTGCAAACTAGACGCTAGTTGATTAATGCTTTCACGACTGACGCCGCTTTGACTGAGCCATTTAAACAGTTCCTGCTGCATCGCGCCAGGCGGCAGGTCAGAGAGAGCCGCAAAGCGCTGGCCGAGATTAAGCACCGCTTTGCGTAAATGGGGTTTGTCTTGTTCGCTGGCCATTTCAAAGCTCTGCAGAATGGCGCGCTTGGCTAAAATAAAGGTCTGAAAGCGCTCATAACTATCAAGTAGTTGAGGTTCAATCGGTTCGCTGCGATCAATGCGATTGGTAATTAAACTGAGCTTTTCAAGGTGTGTGCTAAACAGCTTAAGGTTTTCGAGCTTGTGAAGCTTTTCTGGGTTTCCAGCTGCAGCTGTTTTTTGGGTGCTAAGCCAATTATCAAAGATTTCGCTGGCCTTTTGCGGATCGCCAGTATAAGTGTTGAGATAGTCTGCAGGCAGCTCTAGTCCCATTTCTTCAACCGCACCAAGCAGATCCGTTTTGAGTTCATCAGCGTAGCCAATAAAATGAGCGCGCATCTCTTTGTATTCAGAACGTACAGTGCTGATAACAGGCAAATCTTCTTTGAGCAGGGTGCGTAAAGCCTGGCGCAAAGGTTCGATCTGGCGTCGTGAAGATTCACTTTCGGTAGCTGAGTTACTTTCTAAAAACAGTAGCCGGGAGTTTAGATGGCGGACGGTTTTATCGAGTAAATCAGTGGGGATCTGGCCCAGGATTTCAGGGTTGGCGAGCTGATCAGGGCTGGCAAAGGGGATACCTGCTGCAGTGGCAGCTTCGGCAACCGCTTCTTTAAAGCCCGGTACATTTTGCATATTGTGGGCAAAACGGGTTTGCAGATTGTTAATCAGGGTCTGATACTTACCTGTAAAGACATTTTCAAGCCGTGAACGGTTGCGTTGGGCCAGTTCGCTTTCAACCTGGTTCATCACGGCGTTGCGCAGCGCAATCGGGGAATGAAACTGGCCGCTGCGCATTACTTTAATCGCTTCGCTAAAAGCCTGATTGAGAATTTTGGGTACAGCTTCGCGGGCCTGGTGTTTTTGCATATGGCTGTCAAACACGAGACTTTGTTCAGCGTAACCCAAAGCGGTACTTAAAGGAAAATCCGGGCCTTTGGCCGGCGTGCCGGTCAGCAGAGCATTTAAGGCTGCTGGATCTGGCGGTATTTTGTTGGATTCAGCGTTGATCTCGGTGATTAAACCTGCCAGACGGGCAAACTGATCACGAACCGCTGGATCCAGACCCGGATTTTTGAGCAGAAAGTCTAAACTTTCAGCAAAGGCTTTGGGGTCACTGACCAGTTTGGCCAGATGGTTTAAGTTTTGAGCGGCTTCAGCGGGTAAGGTACTGGCAATTTGATTGAGCTTTGGCCCTAGTTCTGGGGTCAGTTGGGTGCTTAAACGCTGACTGATCGCTTCTAGATCAGCTGCGCCATTTGGGCTGTTCTCAACAAAGTCGAGCTGACAGAGATTGCTGGTTGAGCCCATGTCTAAAAAGCTGATATCTCCCAGGTCAATCGGGCCTGCTGGGCTGACTTTACAGCTTGCAGTTGGCTTAATTGCATCAGGGGCTTCAGCAGGACACAGAGGGCCTGCCTGAAGCGGGTTTGTACTGGTTGAAAGTGGGCGATAGGGTTCGGGGTTGCTAATCCGGGTCAAGAGACACTTACCTCATCGAATCAGTCAGCTTGTCTGATTTATCGAACAATATGACTATCAGCTTGTTGATTTTAACAAAAAATAAACTCTTGAGTTTAAATGACTTAAGTTTAAGCAATCAATTTATTTTTTAAACATCACGTCGCTGATTTGTTTACTGACGCGCTGGGCTGAGAGCACCGCGCCGTCAGAGTGTGAGCTCTCGGTAAAGTCGCCGCCAAAATACAGATGGCCATGGGCTTTGCGCAATTCGTTAGAAAGTGCATCAAAGCGTGAACGACCTACCGGCCAGGAGGCTACTGCGCGTGGGTGATAGCGATAAAAGGTCCATTTTTTAATTAGCTGGCGACTGCCTGGAAAAGTCTTTTCATAGGCGTCTTCAAGCTGTTTTTGCACATCATCCAGTGACATCGTGCGGGCATTAAAGATTTCTGCATGATCACCTGTGACCAGATGATTAATCATCACATAGGGGGAGTCTTCAGGCACTATTCCTTCGTACATCACGCCTAAGGGGCCACCGGTTAAAATCGGCAGCACCGTTTCGTTATTTTGAGTCCAATATTTGGCGGCACTTTTATCAAGCAGAGCATGAGCGGTTAAATAAGCTCCCCAGCTCTGAGTGTGGACCGCCTCGTAAACTTTGTCGCTCAGACGCGGCACAAACTGGATTTCAAACATACGAAACAGTGGAATCGCCATCACAACATATTTGGCTTTAAAGGTTTTGTTTTTGTAGCTGCTGGTGTCCATGGCGCGGACTTCGACACCGTCAGCTGTATCAATCACATTGGTGACCTGGGTATTAACGCTGATATGCTGACGCCCAATATTGTCTGCAATCGCTTCTGTCAGGTTTTGATTGCCGCCAACCACATGATTGGGATTGGCGCCTTTGCCTGAAAAAATATGCCATTCAGCAATACCGTCTAAAGCACTGATACGGCTAATTGATGTGCCCACTTCAGGGTCTAATACGGCCTTGATCATGGCAAAAGCTTTAGGCGGCAGTTTCTCTTTTTTGAGCCAGTCTTCAAATGAAATGTCTTTGAGCTTCATCAGTTCTGGGCCTGGATCACGGTCTTCGAGTTCATGCTGCAGAGCCGTAATTTTTTTATCCCAGGCTTCGTAAGTTTTATAGTCCTGGGGGCCTAATAGTGCGGCAATAAATTCTTGATTCGTGTTATGCGTAAAGGGCTGGAGTTTGCCGTCTGTCATAAAGCTTGAAAGGCCGGTATCAACTCGCTCCATTTTGACATTGAGCTCTTTGACGATCTCTAAAGCGGGGTTACCGTCCCAGAATTCAGCTAAGCCGACTTCAGCCTGGACTTGTTCAGGGTAAGTCCCTGTGCGTACCCGGCCGCCGACACGCGGTGCCAGCTCTAAAATTCGATAGCTGATACCGGATTTTTTTAGCTGATAAGCCGTGCTTAAACCTGATAAGCCGCCGCCAACAATTAAGACATCAACCGGCTGATCTTCCTGCTGATTGTGTGTTTGTCCAGTCTGGGTGCTGTGCTGTTCAGGCGCTGCGCTATTTGTTGATTGAGTGGCTTCTTCGGGCTTACAGCCTGGCAGCAGACTGGTCATGAGCAGGGTTGAGAGCAACAGGTTCCGGGCCGATTGACGATAAGACGTCTTCATGGGACAACTCCTGGTTTGGCTTTGCGTTTAGCTTTGCTTTGAGTCTGACTTTGGGGATAACGTCACATAAAACTTTGGGTAAAAGTTCGGGCTTAGCTTAGGGTCGTGCTTAGAGTGAGAGCGTCTGGACACCAGCTCTGCAACGTTCCTAAATGCTGCTGCAGAGCTGACAGGGAAGTTCAAACTCAGCTTGAGGCGTGCTGCAAAATCCGCTTTTCAAGAATGCTCAGGGCCTGCTCTAGCTGTTCGTCGCTGATGGTAAGTGGGGGCAGCGTGCGGATAATGTTGCCATGTGCACCTGCACTGATGGCTAACAGGCCGTCATCTAAGCAGCCAGTCAGAATCTCTTTGACAACTTCGCCAGCCGGACGTAAGGGATCGCGATTATGGCAGAACTCCATAGCTTGCATAGCGCCAAAACCGCGCACGTCCGCAACTAAGCCACAGCGTTCCTGAATACTGCGGAAGCGAGCCTGGATCACCTCACCTAAAGCGGCTGAACGCTCAATCAGCTTTTGATCTTCGAGATAGGCAATATTGGCCAATGCTGCAGTACAAGAAACTGGGTTGCCGCCATAGGTACCACCCAGGGTGCCAGGGGCGCAGGCGTCCATCACTTCAGCTTTGCCGACAACCGCCGCAATTGGCAGACCACCACCCATCGCTTTGGCCCAGGTTGAGAGATCCGGGGTGATATCACTGTACTGGTAGGCAGCCCATTTGCCAGCACGGCCAAAGCCGCTCTGGACTTCATCAAGAATCATTAAGATGCCGTACTCATCGCAGATTTTACGCAGGCCCTGCAGATATTCAGCTGGAGCCGGAACAAAACCGCCTTCACCTTGAATCGGTTCAATCAACACAGCCGCGACTTGATCTGGTGAAACCGTGTTCACCAGGGCTTGTCTAAAGCGGTTAAGTTCACGCTTAATAAAGGCCTCGGTGCTTAAGCCATCGCCGTATTTAAACTGATTGGGGAAAGGCAGACGGTAGATTTCGGGTGCAAAGGGGCCACAATGGGTTTTATAGCCGACTTTAGAGGTCACGCTTAAAGCGAGTAAAGTTCGGCCATGAAAGCCTTCGCTAAAGCAAATAATCGCCGGTCGTTTAGTAGCTTGGCGGGCAATTTTAATCGCGTTTTCAACGGCTTCAGCGCCAGTGTTAGTCAGAAAGACTTTAGTTGCATCCCCATGTGGAAACAGTTCAGCGAGTTTTTCACACAGGGCGACATAGGGCTCATAAGTGGCGACGTGAATACAGGCATGTAGCAGTTCAGCAGCCTGGGCCTGAATGGCTTTGACAACCGGCTCTGGGCAGTGTCCTGCGCTGGTGACGCCAATACCGCTGGCAAAATCAAGCAGCTCGCGGCTATCAGCATCGCGAATGACAGCTCCTTCGCCAGAAACAGCGGTTGCGCCCCAGGTAAAATAACCAACGCCTTTGGATATAATGGCTTCACGCCGTTTGAACAGGTCATCGCTTTTTGACATACAATCCGGGTTCTTTCTTGTCGTTTGGTGCTCAGAGTTCTCAAAAAGAGGAAAACGGGCCTAATTTCAGCTTACCATAGCGGACGCTTATAAGCTGTGGCCCCGATAAGTGTCGCAAGTGACCTTAAACAGATGGTTTGAGGTGTTTGTTATAAAGCCAGGTGAGTGAGCGTCAGATAGAGACTTGTCCCCAGTTTATCCCCAGTTTGTCCCCAGCTTTTACCTTGGCTTTTATGGGGTTGCTTATAGGAATAGTTTTGTTTCAACTTAAGGTGTTTGGCTGACTTTGCGTGCTAATGACATGGCAAAATGTTTTTCGTAATAGGCTTGTTCGTTAATAAACACGGGCCAGACGGTTTCTGTCCCCTGGTAGGGAATTGTTTCGCCTGAAAAACTGATAAACAGGGGTTCACCAGGGTTTAAGGGTTCAAAGTCACGCCCTTGTAAATCAGGATGAACCATACCCGCTAAATTTCCGTTGCTGCTGCGTGGG
>CAJYHH010000428.1 GCA_913773825.1 Candidatus Sericytochromatia bacterium
ATCGGAATCGCCGCTAAGTCCTGAAAAATCAGCACAGCCAGGGTTACCCGACCATGTGGGGCGTCCATTTCAGCTTTGCTCTGCAGCAGCTTAAGCACAATCGCAGTTGAACTTAAGGCTAATAAAAAACCGCAAAACAGTGCCGGTCGATGAGCTAACCCCGCCCAAACCGCCATCAGGGTTCCAGCTAAAACCGTACCCAAGACCTGAAAACTGCCGCCAATCAGCATCGAGCGACGAATCTGGGCAAGCTGCCCCAGTGAAAACTCCATGCCAATCGTAAACAGCAGCAGGACCACACCTATTTCGGCTAAGAGCTCAACCGTATGAGCATCGTCAATTAAGCCCAGCCCATACGGTCCAGCTAACATCCCGGTGAGCAAAAAACCGATAATTTCTGAAATCTGGAGCCGATGGCAGACCAGCGTGACAACACTGGCGAGCAAAAAGATGACGCCCATATCCTGTAACAGGTGCGTCAACTCATGCATGATCACTTCCCCTCTGACTCTGATTAAGAGTCCACCACACAGCTAATGATTCAGCTTAAGGGATGAGGGACATACTCCGCTATAAAATCCCGAATCCATTCACGCCACTGATCCAGGGTCACGGGATAGCTATCAACGGTTCCAATTGACCGTAATAACAGGGTTGAAACAGCGAGGCCTTCGCTTTTTTTATCTTTTGCAAGCGCTCGCAATAAATCTTCTGGGTCCAGTTTTGGTAGCGCAGGTACGGGCAGGGTAGACAATTCAGTCTGAATCTCAGCTTCTTCGACATCTGATAACCAGCCATGACGACGTGAAGCAAAAGCAGCAACACGCATGCCCCAGATCACCGCTTCACCATGGCGAAAAGCACCATAACCGGCAATAGCCTCTAAAGCATGACCAAAGGTATGGCCAAAATTTAACGCCGCACGGATGCCGCTGGTATCAGGCTCATCAGCTTCCACATAGCGAGCTTTAATTTTTAGACTGTCCGCAATCGCACGATCTAATAAGCCATCTGTGCCAGCCAAAATACCTTCACGATTTTGATTGAGCCATTGCCAGAGATTTGCATCTGCAATCAAGCCATATTTAAGCATTTCGCCTAAGCCTGAGACTCGATCGCGCAAGCTCAAACCTTCTAACAAAGACGTGTCGCAGACAATGGCAGAAGGCTGCCAAATCGCCCCAATCAGGTTTTTGCCAGCTGGGTGATTCATGCCGGTTTTACCACCCAGACCGCTATCAACCTGGGCCAATAAAGTAGTCGGCACCGAAACCCAGGCAATTCCGCGCAAATAGCTGGCGGCTAAAAAGCCCACCGCATCGCCAATCGTTCCGCCACCTACGGCAACTAACATTGAGCGTTTTTGCAGGCCCATTTCAAGCATTTTGCCGTATATCGGAAACAGAGCCTGAAAATCTTTAAGGCTTTCTGAACCTTTAAGCAGCTCACACTCCGGATCCCAGCCCGCAGCTGTAAGTGAAGCGATTAAAGGCTCACGT
>CAJYHH010000429.1 GCA_913773825.1 Candidatus Sericytochromatia bacterium
ACGGTTAAAATCGATTTTTATTAAGACACTAAGACACGCCTTATTTTGCTCGCCTCTTTTTATTATGAAATTTGCTCTATTTATTGAATGTGAAGTGAAGACGGAGAAACCACTGTGAACCTAGAAAAAAAATACACTCTTGGTGAAGAGCTTGGACATGGTGCCACTGCACGTGTATTCCTCGCTCAGGATACTGTTCTGGGCCGTCAAGTTGCACTCAAAGTCATGCAAACAAATCCTGAGGCCTCAGCCCAGGATCGGGAACATTTATCAGCTCGCTTTTTGCAGGAAGGCAAAACCCTCGCTGGCCTTTCACATGCTCATATTCCCCAGGTTATTGAGATTGGTGAGTGGAAGACCGCTCCTGCCATTGCGATGGAGCTGATTCGCGGCGCCAAGCTCTTTAGCTATATTCAGAAACAGCCCGCCATGAAAGAAGTGGTGATGCGCATGGCAGAGATTGCTGACGCTCTGCATTATGCCCACAGCAACGGTGTTGTGCATCGCGATATCAAACCCGACAATATTATGATTGCTGAAAAAGGCGGCGCCTGGCTGATGGATTTTGGCGTCGCTCGCCAAGAAGAAAGCGTCCTCAAGACCAGTGATGGTACGATGCTTGGTACCATTGCCTATATGGCCCCTGAGCAGCTCTATAACAGCGCCAAAGCAGATGCTCGCTGTGATATTTATTCGCTCGGCGTGCTGATGTATGAATTGTTTACCGGCCAACTGCCTTTTGATGGCACAAGCCCGGCGGCGGTGATTCTGAAAATATTTAACAGCGAGCCCGTACCCCCTCGTGATGTTGCTCCTCAGATTCCTGCTTCGCTGGCGGGTCTGATTATGGCTTGTTTACATAAAGATCCGACTGATCGGGTTCAGACCGCTAAACAGATTCATTATTCACTTAAGAATATTGCGGTTGAGCTGGGTGAAAAAGAACAGCCTTATGATATCAATCAGACTCAGCCTGGCATCAAGCTGCGCATGAGCGAGCCTGTGCCGATGACTCGCCGAACCTTGGGAGAATTAGATGGTCTGAGGCTGTCTAAAGAATCTAAAGAGAAAAAAGCCCATACCGTCAATATGCAGATTGACGCTGACGGCAGCTTTAATCAATTTGGTTTAATCCTGGCTCTCGACAGCGCAATTGAAGACGGCTTTACGGGTGCTGTAAAAGTCAAAGCCAAACATGAAACCAATCCGACTTTTTGGTTTAAAGGGGTTATCTGGCTCAAAGCGGGTGTTATCCAACATGCTCAGCTGATTCGCGATCATCAGAGCCCAGAAGCCGATCTGCAGGAGCTGCTGAGCACTGCCGCAGGTCAGTTTCAACGCACTGAAAACACGCCTTCTCCTCAAACACCTTTTGCGGAGCAAGACTCTCGTGAGCTGCTGAAGCAGATGGCTCATAAACTTGACTTTGAATGGAATTCTCAGTCTAAACAAGTTCAAAATGGCACTATCAGCTATATGTATGAATATGAATCTCATACTGCGATTCATTCTCCACGCGTCCTTAAATCGTGAGTCCATTGCCTCAGCTGCAAGAGTTTAGACATAGTTTGCCTGAACTCCGCTATCTTTCTGTATATGATGGTCTCTCTCAGAAACCGCTCTGGACTTACGATTACAACAAAAATAGCTTTCTAACGCCTAATGAAACTGGATTGGAGCCTCAATCCAGTTTTGGTCTTTCTGATTTTGTTTCAGAAGTTGTTCAGTATGATGATTTTATTGAGTGTAGTTTGCGTTGTGATACCCAGGTGATTAGCTGTATTAGTGACCGCAATAATATTACTTTTAAACTGCTTGAACTTTGGTTAGTTAAACAGCGTGAAGACATTCTGGGTCTGGATGTTGAGGGGCTGAAAATTGGTCAGTCCGTGCATTTAGAGGCTGATACAAATGAGCTGAATAAATCTAAAGCAGCTTCTAAAAAAGCGAAAAAGACAGCGTTATCAGAGTCAGCCAAAAGCACTTTTGAAGCCCCATCTGACTGGCTGCAGCTACGTTTTCCAGGGGCGGTACAGCTTAAAACCTTACCTCAACGCCATCAGAAAATGGCGTTTCAGATTCAGAACACTAAAAGTGGCGAAACGTTTTTAGCCAGAGTTTTTCCGACCTTGCGCTTCAAAGCGGAGGCATGGCCTGAATTTGCTTCCGCTTGTGTGGATCCCGCTGCTTTAGCCGATTACCAGCTAGCAGAGGTTCAGCCAGGCTTTACTCTGTTGCAGCGCCCCTGGCTAAAAGCGGTATCTTTGCAGGATTTAGTGCTGAGAATGGGAGCTGTTCCGCTTCATCAAAGTTTGCTGTTATTGAGTAAAATACAGCACCAGCTGGACCGTTATCATGCCCAAAATCAGGTGCATGCTAACCTGCATCCAGAGAACATTTTTTTTGATAAAAACCATGATGCGATTTTAGTCGACGCTGGCTTAACTCGCATGAATAGTCGGGTCAATAATCAGCCTCAGGCCTTTGCTTTGTTAGCTGGTAACCCTCTGTTTTTGGCGCCTGAACAGCTGTTAAACCAAGAGCATACAGCCGCATCTGATCGCTTTGCTTTAGGTGTGGTGATGTTGTATATGCTGCTTGGCCAAGAGCTGTTTAAAACTTTAACTGCTTATGAGTCAGTTGAAGAACGAGTAAAAGAAATGCATGAGATGGCGAGTTTGACGCTTCAGGATCAGTTAAAGACTGAGACGTTAAACAAGATCTTGGATTTGTGTGCTTTTTCTGTAGAGAAAAGGCCTGATAATCTAATTAGTTTGCTGAAAGAAATTCAGATAGTTAAAAAAAAATCTGAATAGCCTGTTTTATCTGAAAATTTAATTATTAGAGGTATTTTATGCAAGGACTCAACGCGTATGTTGATACAATTCTAGATTCGATTCCTGGTTCTCTGGCAATCAGTATTGCTGAAATTGAATCAGGCATGTGCCTGGCTTCCAAAAGTAAAGACGCTTCGCTCGAACCCGAGCTGGCTGCTGCTTACAACGCAGAAGTTGTAAAGCAGAAAATTAAAGCCAAAACGGCTTTAGGCCTGGCAAATCAGGAAATTGAAGATATTCTGATTACCCTGACGGGTCAATACCACGTTTTGACAGTGATGCCGGGCAATACTTATTTTGTTTACATCGCCACCACGCGTGAAAGCAATCTGGCAATTATTCGTAGCGTAATGCGTAAAAATTTCGAAGAGCTCAAAAAACAGCTCGGTTAATTTTATATTTAATGGGATAAACCCGTTTAACGGATAATCTTTGCACAACCCCGGTACGCCGGGGTTTTTATTTTGCTAAAACGAGCGGCTAATTTTTAAGGGCTGACTGTCAGCGGGAATGCATCTTCACGTTTAGGGTTGACCATACCAGCGGCCCAGGCGGTTAAAAAACCATTGGTAAGCATGCCTATACCGTTGTAAGCTGGCCCCCACTCACCGTTAAGCCCCCAAAGACCCGTGTATTGAATAAACACCTGGCCGTTCATGGGCGCAGAGCGCTCCCCGACATTTAACAAGCCCGCACTGGTGGCGGTTTCGCCGTTAAACCAGCTGACTTGGCCGTCTTTCCAGGTTTCCTGACGAATAAAGGTTTCGGGTTTGTCGACATTGACACGACAGGAAAAAAAACCGCTAATTCCTTTGCAGCCATCAGCTTTAACGCTGTCACCCTTAAGGTGAAGCTTGTGGCTGCCAGGCTCTGAAAACAATCGGACTCTTGCTTTTTCTGAGCCTTCAGTGTCCAGCTCACTCCAGGCTGTGTATTTAAGCGCATTGTCGACAAGTAAACCGGCTCTGACAGGCTTAAACTGGCTATCGAGCACAATATGTACGCCTTCAAAATCACCGCCATGATCCTCGCTGTCATCATAGGCGTAAAAACGCCAGTACTGAACAGTGGCACCATTGAGATTATTGGGATAAATATGCACGTAAGTCAGCCAGTCCTGGGCATCTTTACTGCCGGCTTGGGCTTCTGTTGAGGGATTTTCAAAGTAAAAGCTGCGCTTTTTATCTTTGCTGCGCGTGCTGTTGGCTAAAACAGGTAGCTTACTTTCACAGCTGGCAGAAATCTGCTGGGCTATGAGCTGGGTTTGAGTTGCCCCTGTTAAAATCCGCTGTTTGTATTTACACTCAGTATCCTGAAACATCAGAATGCTCTGGGGTAAAAATTTATCCACCGTTGTCGGAAAATGACTTTCCTGGCTGGAATGATAAATCACCGGTGCAAAGCTTTCGGCCAGCTGATTTTCACAGCTGTCGCTTAAACCATCTTTGTCAGTATCTGTGCCAGTATTGCGGCAAGGGTGATCAACGGGCCCTGGTAAAGGGGTTGCAACCGGATTAGGCGAAGCAGACCCGCTGGGACTGGGCGAAGCAGAGCTGCCCGGTGAGGTTGATGGAGCTGTTGAGCCTGGATTTGTGCCTGGGCTGGCTGAAGGGCTTCCTTGCTGGTTTTCACGTTCTTCGCGGGCTCGCTGAAGCTGGTCGCGGAGGCTGTCAATTTGATCTGCTAATGCTCCTACCACCTGCGCGGCAGCATTACTTGAAGGGCTGGCAGATGGGCTGGTTTGGGTGGGAGTGGTTTTACCGCTGCAGCCCAATAACAGGCTCAAACACAGGAGCGACAGATGTTTTGCAGGCAGGGGGGGGCGAAGCCTCATGGCCCCATTGTATCAGGCTCACTGTTTGCATTTCCAGCGTTCAGACAGTATCAGAGCTGATTAGGGCTTGATAAAGGCTGCAATTTCATTAAAGAGCTGATCTTTTAGCGCAATATCCTGAGCGGTCCAGTCTGAACCGGGTGTAACCGGCAGATGCTGACTAGAATCAACCACTCGAACTTTTAAAGGGCCGGTCAGACCACGGCTGATAATGGCACTGCTAAGCGGATCCACGGTTTTATCACCCTTACTCTGAATTACCAGGCTACTGATTTCAGGGAGCTGAATACCCTTTTCAAGCAAACTACGAACGTGGGTACAGAGTTGATTTAGTTCAATCAGGGTTGCCACGGGTCTTTCGCGGTACCAGTTGCCAATCGCTTCTCCCTGGAGTTCAATCGGCATCGAACGAACACCGATCAGTTTAGCCAGATCAACAAACTGTAGCGCTTTATTTGAGGTCACGACTAAAGGCGCAACCATCACCAGTTTTTTGAGATGGGGATATTTTTTACGCGCTAAGAGCTCCATGGCTAAGGTACTGCCGGTTGAAGTCGTGACCAGAGCAATCTGCTGGTAACCCAGCGCTTCAAGTTTATCGAGTTCCTGCTCAATCGGGCGCTGCCAGTCCTGCCAGCTTGAACGTTCAAAACTTTCGACATCTTCCCCATGACCACCCAGCATGACCCGTGAACCCAGATAATTCTGAGGTGCTGCTGTCAAAAAGTCGAGTAGCGCTTTGTTTTCATAGGGCGTTGCAGTATAGCCATGTGCCGTTACAACCACTAATTTCTGGGCCTGTTCTGGATTAGGTGCCGCTTGGGCAGAAAGAAGCAGGGGGCCAACCTGGGGATCCACACCTGGGCTGTCG
>CAJYHH010000430.1 GCA_913773825.1 Candidatus Sericytochromatia bacterium
AGAACTTCAGGCACTCAGTGAAGAAGTTCGCACAGCCAACGCTGCTGACCCCGATCTCGAGATCGAAATCGACGTTGAACAAACAACTGATAATACGCCTTTTTTTAGTGCCCGTGAACTTTCAAGCCAAGCTGAAAACCCAGAAAACAATGACAAGCTCAATATCCAGCTTGAAATCAACACCCGCATGAACCGCGCCGAACTTACGCGCTTGCTCAAAGAACTGCGAAATTTCCAGGAAAAACCGCAGTCAGAAGAGATAGAAACGCTTGAACCGCTTCAATCCCTTGATTCGCTTAAGCCCAAAGATTTAGAAGAGCCTGATCAGCTAGATCATTAAGAGTCTGTTAAAGACCGCAGTTCCGTCTGGCAAGCTTCTACAGATTCACAGAAGCCAGCTAAGGGAGCGTGTGATTGATGTCTAATTTTCGTCTGACCCTGCCTACTTATCTTGAAACAAGCTGGAATCAGCTTAGCCATGACGGCAGCTTTGATCGTCAGGATCTGGCAAAGCTTAAACAAGCGGCTCAATCCCAACAGGGCTCTAAAATTCAGGAGGCCCTTGAAACTCAGACGATTGACACCCTTGAACAACGTTTAAAAACAGACGCTGATGGCAGCCTCAAACTTGATAAAGTCCAAGTTCATCCCCAGGCCCAAAATCTCGGCCACGCCATTGTTGAAGTCTCTCTTTTGCCTGATCAAACGCCAGCCTCTGCAAGCGCTCAGGTCGCTTCCAGCAGCGGGACACCCACAACTGAGCCCAGTCGAGATGACATGATTTGGGCCGCAGACATTGAGCTTAGACTCAAACAACAACAAACGGTCCCAACTGAAGATATCGAAAAATACAAAAACATCTGCCAACGCTTTTTAGACAGTCGCAAAGGTAAACCGCTCCAAGCTATAGCGAAATGCGCTTTGCAAACTCTATTCAGCGCAAACAACTGGCTGGCCAAACCCCAACCCCGGACGATCTGCTTCGCTTTCAGGATATCAACGCCCGTCAGATTTTACACCTGCAGGCCGCTTTAGCCAAACTCCCGCCTATTACTCAAGCTCCTACTCAAGCCGAACTGGACTGGGCCCAGAATCTTAAACAATTGATTCAAGCCAAAGATCATCTGCCTAGCATCGACGATATTGCCAAGTTCCAGCGCATCGCCATGGCTTACCAGCGATTTGGGACTCCCCAAGCTCAAGCAGCACCCAAAAACTAACCTAACGCCAGCCGATCCAGCCCGCCTGGCGGCCCGTTACACCCGCTTCGCGGCGATAGGAATAAAAACGCTCGTCTGAAAGGGTGCAGCCCGGCACAATCTCAATATGCTCTGGCAATAAGTTTTCGGCCAGCGCCTGTCGGCGCAGAATTTCAGGCAGATTTAAGCGATATTTTTCTCCAACTTGCCTGACTAATTGCGGGTCTTCGAGATCAAACTGACCGGCAAAAGCCTCAAGCACTTCAGGGCCCACTTCAAAACGCGAAAAACCAATTCCTGGGCCAATCGCCAGCCGGATATCTTCAGGCTTTGAGCCGTTCTCTGAAATCATAGCCTGCAGCGCTTTTTGGGTAATCTGCAGACGAGTGCCACGCCAGCCTGAATGTACCGCCGCAACAACACGCTGAACCGGATCAGCCATTAAAACCGGATAACAGTCTGCCACCATTACCATCAGCGCAATTCCAGCTTCTGCTGTCAATAGCCCGTCAGTATCAGCAAAGCCGTCATAATGCTCCTGTGAGCCACGGCCACGTTCAGTAGCCGTAACACGCTGGACCCGCTCACCATGAACTTGCTGACATGCCACATGGTCTTCAAAGGACAGATTTAAAGATTCACAAACCCGGCGCCGATTTTGACGTACGTGTTCATACCCAGTTAGTTCATCCCCCTCACTAACAGGATACTTAAGATTGAGTTCAGCAAAACGTCCTGCGCTAACGCCCCCAAGTCGGGTTGTAAACACATGAGACAGGCCAGGTAACTTAAGCACTGAGGCCTGTAAGCCAAGTGGCAATAAAGAAACTTCAGACATCGTCAGAATCCCCCTTATGGTGCAGCCAGAATACCACAGGCTTTAACAAGCAACTAATTTTGAAGCTGGGTAATCTCACCTGCTAAGCGATTAATTGTCTGCTGAGACTGCTGAAATTCAGGTAACTGGAGTAACTGGGTTTTGATTTGCTGCAGGGTGGTATCACGAGTTTGCTGATGCCCTTGCCAAGTTGCCTTTAGATTCTGGTATTCCTGCAGCTTGTCGCCCCAGGCCTGAGCTGTCATCCCTTGCTTATTATTCGTCGGGTCTGAATACCATTTAATATTTGTATCAACATTTTTAAGGCGCATATCGATTTCTCCTTGTGAAGGAATCGTCGGATGATTCTGTGTAATCTGTTCCTCAGCTTTGTTATTCAGCGTTTTATCAAGCGACTTATTCGCCTGGCCATATTCACTGAGCTTAAGATTGATTTGTTCGCGTTTTGGATCATTCTGAACCATGCCTTCTAACAACTGCACAGCCCGATCCATGCTCATACGCTGATTGGGATCAGCATGAAAGAGACCTTCAAAAAGCTCTTTTTGACCAGGTGGATAATTAGCAAAAGAAACATTAAAAGGTGTGGGTGGATTGGTGCGATGATCCAGACAGGACTCACCCTTCGCAAAACGGACACCGTTCAGGCCAGATTCAGAACCCGCTGCAGGCCCAGAAGCATGAGCTTCAAAGGGGTGAGAACCACGAAGCATATTGTGCAGCATAATGCCAAAAGACCAGTTGTCCGAGGTATGAGTGGCAGGCCGAGATTCAATCACTTCTGGAGCGAGATATTCAGCCGTCCCGACACGGTCAACAAAAGGGGCCTGGGTAAGTTTGGCTTCGCCCAAATCAGCAATGCGCAAATGTCCTTGAGTATCCATAAAGAAATTCTGTTCTTTGATATCCCGATGAATTAACCCTTGCTGGTGAAGATGCGCTAAACCTTTGGCGCTATCAAGAGCCTGTTGTAAAATAATCTGCTGAGACATTTCGGGCGTAATCAGATTATTTTGGACCCCTTGGCGCACAAAATTCACGTTATCCGCAAGCTCACCGTTGGGCATAACTTCAGAGAGCACATACAGATTATTATCATGCATAAAGAAGCCTGCGCCATTTACCAGATGGGGGCTACCTGTACCCTGGGGACCCATGGCCTGAATCAGGGCTTTGACTTCATCTTGAGATTTCATCGAATCAAGCGGCTTAAGGGCGTATTCTTTACCGGACTGATCATCTCTAAACAGAGACACCATACCCGCTTGACCTCGGCCCAGATCGCGAACCTTGCTAAAATTCTGCCCCTTAAAGCTAAAGGACTCAGGCGAAACCTCATCATCACCGACGCTTGTGACCCGACCCGGTACGCCCTCACGTAAACCGGCCAACAGCTCGGCCTGAACCACACTTTTATGCATTCTAACGCCATTGAGAGCGCCATTGGACTGCAAAAGCTGATTAACGTCCTGGTCTGAACCGGTAGCAACTTGCAGAGTAGGCAGGTTCATGGGGCTCTGATTTTCCATACTCTGACGTGCTTCAGTGCGAACCTGTTGCAGAGCCAAACTCAGCGATTCAGGCTGACCGTGAACTTGTTGTTGATGAGCTCCCTGTCGAATGCCCTGCACCAACGAATTAATAAAATTCTGCTTGCGCTGAGAGAGTTCAGAAAAAGGTGTATTGTGATAGCCCTTGATCTGACCCACGGCACCTGTGAGCATGTCACGTAACTGATCATCAGATTTAAACTGAATCAAAGTCGATAAATTACTGTCTGAGCTCAGCGCACTCATAAATTGACTGGCATGCTGTTGGGAATCTGAGTTGACTCGCGCCAGTTTGGCATCTTTACCAATCAGCGTATTGGCTTTATCAAGTGATTTGAGATCAGCTCTAAATTCATTGACAAAGGTCTGGGTTAAATCCACGGTTTCAGTGACTTCTTTGAGCTTCGCGTCAAAATTCTGAACAGCCTGCTTGACGCCAGTTGTCAGCAGATCTGAAAACTGGACTGGTGTTTGGTTAACCGGAGCAGTCGGGTTGGGATTAACAGTTTGCGTAACATTAGTGACGATGGGGTTAACCGTTGGCAGCTGCTGCATAGAACTCGGTCGCGGGATCCGCTGCGATTGACTCAAAATCTGACGAGGGTTCGCCTGATCGAGTGAACCCACTAACACAGTTTCACTCAGCAGATTCTGAGAAGACGAAGGCCTGCTAGAGCTTGAGCGCGTCCAGTTAACTGAAGAACGTGAACCGAGCTGACGGGAAGACTCTGTTGAGGAAGTTGAAGAGGTTGAGCTGCTTGAAGTTGTAGAGGAAGTCTCTGTCTTAGAACTTGATCGGGTCAGATTAGGCATACTTGTTGTACGCTCAAGGGGACGTGGGGAGCCTAAAGGACCAAAATTAGACATAACATTTCCTTCCAATCAGTTAACAACGTTCACATTGAATTTTAAGTCAATTGTGATTAATTTGTCTAGCGAACTGATTAAATCTAATTAAAGCCGTCAGTTAACCCGTCAGGCTGGCGCGCAGATCAATCCGCGCAATCGTCTGAATCTGCGCGTCTTGAGCCATGACTTCGTTGTATGAAAGAATCGTCAGCATTGGCAAAGAGCGCTCAGTTAAGCGACGCAGAACCAGCCGAATTTTAGATGAGCAGAGCAGAACCGGCTGGTGGTAACCTTTAGCAGCTGTTTCTTCCATTTTACGGCTAATACCCGCAATCACCTGTTGAGCAAGTTGAGGCTCAAGCGTCAGGCTTAAACCCTGATCTGTGCGCGTAACGGACTCAACCAATAATTGCTCCACTTCAGCCGCTAAGGTCATAGCAGGAATAAAGTTCTGAGGCGTTCTAAACGGCTGACAGATTGAACGGGCTAAAGCCTGTCGAGCATGTTCAGTGAGTAAATCAGGTTCTTTGGTTGCACGGGCATGAGTCGCCAAAGCTTCCAGAATGGGAATCTGATCGCGAATCGAGACCCGCTCCCGAGATCGGAAG
>CAJYHH010000431.1 GCA_913773825.1 Candidatus Sericytochromatia bacterium
CCAGGCTCAGGCCAGCTTTCAGCAAGTGGTCAATCTTAAAGCCGACTATAAAGACGCTAAAGTCCGCTTGGCCAATGTCTCACGCTATCTGGCGGTACGGGGCCAGACCCGCGAGCTTGAGCAAAAAAAGCAGTGGCTGGAAGCCACTTATAAACTTGGCGTGACTCAGCAATCATTGGGTCGCTTTGCTGCAGCCCGTGATGCATTTGCCCAGATCAAACAATACGCTCCGCAATACAAAGACAGCGCCAAACGCCTGAGTCTGGTTCAGGCCAAATTGCCTAAAACAGCTCCTCAGCTGCCGAATCAGATGGCAGCGGGAGCCCGCCAGAAATGTTATGACCTGGGCACGGTGTATGGCAGTTGTACTAAAAATCCCCAGAGTCCAGCCTGTACGCAGGTTCAGAACACGCCGCTTTCAGCTGAGTGTAAAAACAACCCTGAGTTTTTAAAGGGCTATCAGTCAGTCGCGAGTGGTGGCGGAGCCGCTATGCCCGAAGAAGCCCTGCCTGAACGTAACCCCAATGAAGAGTTAAAAGGCTTTGCTGACTTTTTAAAGGGACTTTAGCGCTGGCTGCTGAGTCGTCTTTCAACTTGCTGAAAGGTCTCAAGCCCAATCAAATTGATTAAATCAGGGATGTCAATAAAGGGGTTACGATTGCCCTGACGTTGAGCAATCAACTGATGACGGGTTTGTTCCTGGGCATCAATGGGATCAAGCTGGTTCCAGGCCTGAAATTGAGAGAGCCGGTTTAAAAAGAAATCAGCGGTCTGGTATTCGCCATTGCGAATCGAATCCGCGTGGTAGCGCAGATAAAAATACAGCATGGCGCGGGCGCTATTGCCCTTTTGATTATTGCCTACTTCAAACACCGGTGTGCGGTTAGGGCGGGTAATCATGCGCGAGCCGCTTGTTGTTGAATAGGCAATTTTGCCTTCGCTGGCCATCCCCAGGGGCAGGCTGCCGCGCTGACTATTGGGGGTGCTCAGAGTCGAAAACAGATGATGCAGGTCGCTGCGCATCGCGCCTTCTTTGTTAAAAAAGGACTGGGGCCAGGTATGCTCGCAGTTGATCGCATCGCCTTTTTTGCCGTCGCCATTGGCGTCGCCGACTTCTTTATATTTATGCCCGCTGGGGCCATCGCCAGCAATCAGCAAATTAGAATAGCCGTCATAAACATAGCTGACATTGCCCTTTTGGACGCGGTCAGCCACGGTATACAAAAAAGTAGTGGCGCTGCCATAGTCAAGCACCTGGGCCTGATTAATAATCTGGCTGAGCGCGCTAAACAACTCCTGGCCCTGTTTACCCTGAGCCCCTGCATAATAGCGCTGAAGCTCAGGCGACAGACGCTGATACCAGTTGTTAGCAGCTGCTTGCTGTCTGATCTGGGTCTGCGGCGTGAAGTTACCAGCTGTGGGCAACATTCCGGCTGGCGCACAGGCGCTAAGCAGCAGGCTTAAAACAATCAGAGGGAGTTTGGCAAAGTTGGTGAGGTTCATTATCTTTAGAATAACTCAGAGCTAAGCTGAAGAAAAGGCCTGAAGAGCTAAAGGAGCGAGCAAGGTTGTTTTTGCTGCAGCTAGTCCGCTATAAACTGAGATTGACGGCGTTTATTTTAGAGACAATCAAGTCTCGCCAAGAGACGATGATTTACAGCCCATGTCTTTTGATAAACCCAATACTGATGCGATTTCTGATTCGTTTGATCCTGAGTCTGCGCAACGGCTTTGGGAATTGAGTGAGGCCTTACTAAGTGACTCAATCTAAGCCATAAGGTTTTTAGATGGTGTTGAAATAAATGAATCATTCTCTGTTGCTTGGCTGATGTTTAAGAGATCTCGCAACCGGCAGAGGATGATATCCCGACGATTAAAGTGCTGATTGATAGGTCAAAGCGGCCTGAAAAATGTAAGTGACGCGTCTCGGCCCACGGGCAGCCTGGCTTGTGCCATATCGTGAATTAAAGCTGCGGCACCGGCGGGATTGTCAAACTCACGCACAAACGCCTGTTGCGAAACACCCTGAAAGCCATGAGAATCATAAACAAAGTAGCGATCGTTAAATCGGCTGACCGATACGGTTGCACCGCCTAAAACCAGGCTAATCCCGATTTGAGGTTGATTATTCAGATCAAGTGGATTGAGTATTGCCGCAACCCGATCGCGAATATCAGTGCCGTTATGAGCTACAGTCTGAGTGAGACCTCTTTGTAAACCAGCATCTGTCACAGCCTGAGCTGGGATTTCAGTTGGATGAAAATACTGCATGTTATAGCCCATATTTGCTGCGCTCTGATGCATCTGCTGATAAACAGCTGTACCATTTAGCAGCGTTTGATCCAGGCCAGCCTGCAGTGGTTGCTGGGCGGTTCTGCCCAGCTCAAAAGTATAGGCAATTCCTTGCATCGACATCGCTGTACAAGCTGTTTGTCCCCCAGCTACCTGAAACTGGCTACGGCTGGCCTGCGAAACGCCAGGTGGTGCGGGTAAGGGAGCGTCTACCTGCAGCTTGTTATAGTCTTCGCTCTTGGTGCCGTTTAGCATGTAGCCGGGTGGGTATTTCATAAAAATTGAAAGCTGATCTAAGCTTGGGACAGGCTCTTTACCGGGCTCCAGCATCCAGCGATAAGCCGCGCGGGCTGTATCAATAAAAGCCTGCTGGTGTTTAAAGATATTGCCCGTTTGATCTTTTGAGCTGCCTAAAGTGTCTATTTCAAGGCCCGCGATACATTCCAAGACTTTAACGCGGATTGCTTCCGGGGACACATTTTCATTGACACCCGCTTGAATCACTTCGGCTGCCAGAGCCTGTGCCTGGCGATACGGGTTGTTAGATATTTTTCCGGCTTGGGCATAACTGGCTTGAAGTCCTTTTAGGCCATCAAGGCTATTGCCGACGCGATTCAACGCTTTATTGACATTTGACCAGGCATTGGCAATTGAAGAATTGGTCCGGCCGTCACCTGGCCAGAGATTATTGGGGTTACTGTTCATAATAAACAACACGCCCGTTAAGAGCTGATCGTGATTATCTGAACGGCGAATATCTTCAACTTTAAGATGTTTGGAGACTTCACTCAGAATGTTTGCCGGTGCATGATTGAGCAAGCCTTTAAGTTGATCATTATTGGCTTTTGACAGCACTTTTGAACCAATGTCGCGAATATTGTGCCAAGCCATAATATGGCGGCGATGCTGTCCCGCTTTTAAAGGCATAAAAGCCTGAGTTGTCGTTGAAAAAGCAGGCCGACCTTTAACTGATTCGCCGTTGATTTCCAGACTGCCTAAGGAAGAAGATCCAGGCTTTTGTTTGCTATTTCCCTGACAATAGAGAATTAAATTGCGTTCAGTGGCCGTGATTTGGTTGTCAGGATTAAACAACATCGTAGAGATCTGGCCCATATTGCTATCTGGTCTCCGGCTCATCGCGTTGAGCGGCAGATTTTTTTCGAAGGCTGCAGCGATTAAATCCAGTTTAGTGGTGCCATATTTATCAATTGGCTTATTTTGAATCGCCTCGAAGCTTGCCGTAAAATCTTCATCCCAACGCCCTGTATTCTCTGCGTCGACCTGGGTTTTTGTTAAATAAACCTCAACAGCCATTTTGTAATTACCTGAAGTGGTCAGTGCATTGATGATGGGCTCTAGCTGAGCACCATGGCCATTTTCAGCGAGTTTATCAGAAATCGCCATTGATTCAGGTCGATTACTTTGGATTAAGGCAACACTGAGCATCTGAGCAAAAATCGGTTTGTTTTGATCGACGGCATTTTCCCCAATCGTCTGAACCACTCCCCACTGTCCCTGGGCCCCAAGACGCTGGGTAACGGCAATTGCCTGGTCAAATTGGTCGTGAGTGATTAACTGAGTGACACATTGTTGAGCGACGT
>CAJYHH010000432.1 GCA_913773825.1 Candidatus Sericytochromatia bacterium
GATTCAGTCTGCTGCAGGTGCCGAAACCGGTGACGTGGTGATCATGATGGCTGACAACACCAAAGTGGTTCATGATGTACTGGGTCGTCTGCGCTTAGATCTCGGCAAACGCTTTGAGCTGATTGACAATAGCCGTTGGGACGTTCTTTGGGTCAATGAATTCCCGATGTTTGAGTGGGACGAAAACGGAGGTCGCTGGCAGGCTCAGCACCATCCCTTTACCTCTCCACTGGCTGAACATCTGGAATTATTAGATTCAGACAAAGAAAAAGTCCGCACTCAGGCTTATGACCTCGTCATCAACGGGATTGAAATGGCCAGCGGCTCGATCCGTATTCACGATCCTGAGCGCCAGGCTAAAATGTTTGCGGCTCTGGGCCTGAGCGACGAAGAAGTCCAGACCAAGTTTGGCTTTATGCTGGGTGCTTTTGAATACGGCGCTCCGCCCCACGGCGGCATTGGCATCGGCCTTGACCGTCTGGTCATGGTCATGGCGGGAGTTGACACGATCCGAGACGTGATTGCTTTCCCCAAAACCCAAAATGCCAGCGACCTGATGACTGACGCACCGGGTACAGCCAGCAAAGAGCAGCTTGAAGAACTGCATCTGCGCACGGTGTTACCCCGTACTGACAAAGCTGAAGCCAAGGTCTAAAAAGGTCTAAAGGTGTCTTAATTCATGAGCGAAACGGAAGCCCAGGCCGAACTCGACTCGCTTGTCGAAAACGTCAGGCGGATTACAGACGGCTGGAACGACCGCAGCCCAATGCTGTTGGCTTCCGTTTTGCATGGATCTTCACTCGCGGTGATGTTAGAAGTTCTGACGCGGCTCGACAGTGAAGATAACGGCCTGTATGAAGCGATTGCCACCATGCTGCTCAGTCGCTATACCCACGAAGAAGGGGACCTCGAAGCTTATCGCGCGGATCTCTGGGCCATGACCCAGGGTGAAGACGGTCGCCAATGGCCTTTGCGCCAGTTGCTGAGTGCCGTCCTTGAGATTACCCGCCAGCAGCCGCGCAGCCATCCCAATTACGAGATCTATCACGCCATTGGCTTACTCAGCGAAGAAGTCATGAGCGAGCTCGAATCGTTTGTTGCCCCATACCCACGCCGACGGCGGCGGCGTTATGCGGTGAATGTAGCCAGAACCGCTGAACTTCCCGAACTCTCAGCCCTGACCTTTGAGCCTGTTGATACCCGCGTGGCTCCAGCGGGTAGCAAGCGTAAAACCGGCACGTTGACGGGTCTGCCGCCGTCCATTGCCTTACCGGTTCGTTACAGCAGCCATGACTGGATTGTGCCCTGGCACGATCTGGAATTAGACGCCTGTCAGAGTGAGACCTTGCTGGAACATCTGCCGCCCCTTTACGCCATCTTAGAAGACTGGGACGACAAAACCTCGCCGCTGGAATTAATTGAGCTCTTGCACGATCATGATCTGCAGACGCTTTTATTGCTCAGTGCAGCTGTAATGCCTCATCGGCAGCAAAGTGATTATCTGCGTTATCTCAGCCTGCTGATTCATCTGCGCTTACTTGAAACCGAGTTGCCTTTATTAACCGAAACGCTGCGACGGATGTTCGCTGAGGCCTCTACGGCTGTTAAACCCTTGCTGCCAGCGATTGCTTATTATTTGTCCTGCAGCAGCCATAGTTTTTATGGGATTCAGGAGCAGGCACTTAAACGTTTAGAAAATCGTCCCGGTTATCTTTATCATCTGATTCTGCAGGAGTGGGCCCAAAATAAACGGATCCGCAGCTTTGTCAGGACCTGGCTGTCTCGTCAGGAGCAGCTGGCCGTTAAATTACTTAGCGCCTTTGATTGGGAAGTGATCTTTTTTACGCTTAACAAAGGCTGGGGACGTTCAGTGGTCAGAGATGTCTACGGGATGTTTCATGGTTCTTCAGCTTTTGCCCATCAGATCGTCCAACCCGATACCAGTAAAGGTTTTGGCAATTTGCGCGAAAGCAGCGGCGTCAGCTTTTTGGCTACGCGCCAGATTTCAGATTTACTTAGACGCCAAAGTCGCTCTGCTGTAGATGAACAAACCCGTCTGCAGCTCTTTACCAGTTTTGCCGAAGAACGCTTTCGCAAAGATATTTTGCGTAAAGAGCAGCGTCCCAATCTCAATGTCCCCACCCTCAAACGCCTTGAGCGCTA
>CAJYHH010000433.1 GCA_913773825.1 Candidatus Sericytochromatia bacterium
AGACGGTTTAAACCTTGTTGGAGATGACCGCGTAAGTCAGGGCTTAAATCATGATTCTCTCGATAAGGATAGCGGGAATTCTCTGGGTCGCTGCTCATGTTATGTAAGGGCTCACGCGCAGGTGCAACCGCCAAAGAGAGATCGCGGCGGCAATAAGGGCAGTGGGCATAGTGATTTTCGACATGACGACCACAGCCTGTGCAGGCGACAACAGTCTGAGTGTCGTAATAGCTGCCGGTGGTATAACTGGTCTGCGGAATCGGCGCCATCTGCTGATGGCCAGTTGGAGCATCCGCTCGCGACTGACAATATGGGCAATAAAGATAATGAGCTTCAATCTGCCGGCCGCAGCTAAGGCAGGTGATCATGCCGTCACTCATGACGCACTCCTGGGCTTTCGATTGGCACTGTCTGGATCATAACCGATTGGCTGGTGGATCTGGCAAGCCGGTCTGCTGGTTGAATGGTTTATCTAAAAAACAAATTCTTCTTGGGCTTCAAGCACTTCTTCGCGATAAGCCAGAATATGTCCACTTGAGCCGTCAACGCGGGCAATTAATCCGTTTGTCAGGCGTTTGGTGGCATTTTCAACCCCGGCCACTGCAGGTAAATCATAATGACGGGCTAACATGGCACCATGGGCCAGGGTGCCGCCCAGCTCCATAATTAAACCGCCTGCTTTAGCCAGAGCGTGTTCCCAGAAGGGTTCAAAATAATCTGTGACGATAATTTCGCCAGGCTGCAGGGCTTTGAGGTCTTCGGATTTTGTGATCAAGCGGACTCGGCCGAGCACTTCACCGGAGCTGGCCGGACGCCCTTTTAATTCAAGTGCTTTTAGTTCACCGGCAGCTTCAGGGCCCAGGCGATGGGTAATCCGGCGTTTGTATTTACGCGCCTGAATCAGTTCACGCAGCGCTTTGATTTTATAAGCATTCATCGGGTTTTGAATCATCTCGCGAATTTCATCCAGCGAAAGATAAAACACATCCTGACGGGAGTCTAATGGCAGGTAGCGCGCCAAGGCCAGAGCCAGTGAGCGCAGGCGCGGCATAAACATCGCGACATAATAAGGCTCATCCTGAACCGCTGAGGCATAAGACTGGCCCAGACGCAGCAGGGTTAAAAAGAAAAAGCGCTGATGTAAATGCATCCAGTCAAAGCTTTCAGCTAAGTCTTCTTCCAGGTTGATCCGCTGTTCAGCCAGGCTGGCATCCCAAAAATGCTGCTGATGATTCAGGGCATCCTGCATTTCGCGGATCAGCACTTGTGGGGCTTCAACCCAGCTGGGGTAAAGTGGCTCCATGCCAATTCTGAAAAAGCCCGTGCGCTGAAAATCGCTGGCCAGACGGGCGAGCCACTGTTTGCCCTGGTCGTCTAATTGCAGAGCGCGCAGGACATGATGGGGGTTTTCGGTTTTAAACAGTTTGACCCAATTCGGATGCTGGCTGATTTCCTGAACATATTGATCGAGTAAACGGCAGGTTTCGGCATGTCGGCCGGGCAGACCCTGAAAGAGAATGTCATAAACCCCGTCTTCAGGCAGGTAGTTCTGGGCAAAATCAGTAAACATCACGCCAGTTAAGTGGCTGAGCTGGCGGGCTAACAGGGCCTGCAAAAAGAAGTCCTGAACCTGTACAGATAACTGGCCGAGGGCTTCCAGCAGGTTTTCTGCTCCCCAGCTTTCATAGTCACCTTGCCATTGGGTTCGCATGGCATCTACATAGTCGCTGTAGCGGCGGTTCCATTCCTGCTGCATCCGCAGCAGCTGCCATAAAAACTGAAGGTAACGACGCCAGGGCGGCAACTCAGCCACGCTGGCCCAATAATGCTCAAGCTGGGCTGCAAAAGCGCCTGTAATCCCTGGATGGAGACAGAGCTGGTGATCCTGCAGCTTAAAGAGAGGGCTTGGCAGGCTGCCTTCGGGGAAGCCCAGCCAGCTGGACAGATCCTGAATGCTCTGGTTAAGCAAGGGCTCTAAAAAAGACCAGCCCAGTGGTGAAACGGGTTTTTCAAAATAAGGGGCTAATTGATTGGGGTTGAGCCAGTCTTCTGCTCGCACCGCTTCAAAAGTCGGCAGCTTAATCGGCATAATCTGAATCAGCTGCAGGCCTTTTTCGGTTTTGCACCATTCAACTTCGAGTGGGCGCTGGTAACCCGCTAAGAGTTTATCGGTCAGATCAGATAAAGCGCTGAGGTCTGCGTCGGTTAAAGTGGGCTGGCTGCGCTGAGCTTGTTCTATCGCCACTTCCTGGACGGCCCATTGTTCTGCCAGCATAAAGCGCACGGGTTTGGCGACAATCTGGCGATCAGAAGTTTTTTTTAAAAAGCGCTGCCAGACGTAGCGATCTGGGACAATCACGCCGCGACTAACGGCTTCGTTAAGGCCGCGTGCGGCTTCAACCACAATACTCTGATCATCACTTTCAGGGGCATAGCTCAGTAAAGAGCCTGAGACATAGGGCTGAATCAAAGGCTGAATCACCAGCGCTAAATCATCCCAGCGATTGCGCAGATGTTCTTGTGAAAAACGATACTGGACAATATCGTCAAGCCACATAAAGGCCCAGGCCATTTTTAAAGCTTTTTCAAGTTCGATTAGACTTTTAACGCCTAAAATGGGGCGCAGGCGTTTGGCAAAATCAACCCCATTGCCATAGGCCACAGAGGGACGAATCACAACTGATTGATCTTGATTTTGGGTCAGCTGGCGATAGGCGCTGCGAATATCCGTGAGAATCTCTGAAGGTATCGATGACTTAAAAAAGTAATGCTGAACCGTGCGAGCTGTCTGTAGCGCTTCTTCATAAGACTGACGGTTAAGCTGATCTGGGTTAAAACCCATTTGCTCTAAGCAAGTGCGGTAAGCACGGGTTGTAATCACAAAGCCAGGTGGGACAGGCAGTTTTAGCCGTGCGCCAACACCAAGGTTTAAGGCTTTAAACCCGATTTGGTCCAGCTGCCGGGGGTGTGCTTCGTGCAGCCAAACGATGTTGCTGTCTGTGGAAATCGCATCCGCAGAAGGATTCCGTGCCACGTTTTTGCTTGATCCTTTCGCTGGGACTATCATATTATGACATGCGCGTATCCCTTTGTTAACCGGAACTGTTGATCAGGACAGTCCAGCACAAGCGAGGCCTTACCCATCGACATTTTGCAGTACGACCACCCGTCCGTTACCGTCGATACGGTGTTATTCACCATTATGGACGACGATCTGAAGGTGTTGCTGGTGCAGCGCCGCGTTGAACCCTATCAGGATTTTTGGTCTTTACCCGGTGGTTTTGTTCATATGGACGAAAGTCTCGAACAAGCCGGGCTCAATAAGCTCAAAGAAAAAACCAATGTTGATGACATTTATCTTGAGCAGCTTTATACCTTTGGTGATTTAGAGCGTGACCCCCGTGCGCGAGTAATTACGATTGCTTACTATGCGCTTGTCAGCAGCGAGCGTTTTACGCTTAAGCCCTCTGATGCCGTCAGCGATGTTAAATGGCATTCAATTTATGCGCTGCCAGAGCTGGCTTTTGACCATGCCCGGATTCTGGAATATGCCTTACAGCGTCTGCGCAATAAACTTGGCTATACCACTGTGGGCTCACAACTCTTGCCCGAAAAATTTACCTTGCCAGAGCTCTGTTCGATCTATGAAATTATTCTCAATAAGCAGATCGACAAGCGTAACTTCCGCAAAAAAATTGCCTTTCTGGACATTCTCGAAGAAACCGAAGAAACCACCCAGAAGCATTCTAAAAAGCCGGCTCGCCTGTATCGCTTTAAACAGTCTGATATTGTTGAACTGCCGCAAGCAGGCCGCAATGTGATTCAACCCAAGATTCCTCGCAGTTTAAAAGGACTCTAAATTGCCTAGGCAATTGTAAACAGGGGCATGATCTTGTTTGTCTCGGCTTGACCCTGGGCATAGACAGCCTGTTCGCCGGAGGGCATTTTGTAAACGGGCCTGTGCTCGCGCAGCAAATATCCACTGATCATGCCGTCGGAGGAAACTTTAAAGGCTGGTCCATATTTGGCGAGTGCCAGCGTGCAGGCCTGACGTCCACCTGCCGGACTGCCAGAACGAACTTTGACAATCGCCCCAACGCAAAGAAACGTTCCGTGATTATCAACCAGGGTGGCGCCATCAATGCTCATTAATTCTTGTCTTAGACTGCGAGGCAATTCCTGAAACTTACGGTTATGAATTAACTGTTGTAAAAACCGCGACTTGGCGGATTGATCTTCATGGCCAAAAATGTCTTCGATACTGATTCCCTGATCACTCAGTAAATGCTGAAGACCGGTCTTGCTGCAAATACAGATGGTTCCGCCCGTTTTAGCAAACGCGACGTCAAGCAAGGTCTCGTATACTGCTTTTCTTAGCATTTCACCAATATGTCTCGAACCTCCCGAAATCAAACGGATGATGGGAGCATGATTAAAATGCAGCCAGATCCCGCGACGTTTGGCAAACTTGAGTTCTTGATTAATAAAAATCAGGATTTCGCCATGCCGGTTCAGGACAATAACGGCCTGCTGGGGACCCGCTTCTTCTGCCATGTTGGCAAATTGCAGAGGTGACAGGATATTCTGGCTGGAGCTTTTGCCATGTATTGAGTGATGTCCCATTATTTGGCCTCCAGCATTGATTTCTAGCAACGTATTGCGTCCATCAGATAAAGTTGCAAAATAATCTTCGGCCATGATATCAGCCAGGGCTTCGTTGTCGGCACTGTTCTTATCTTTGCTTAAATCTATTTTGATGCCGAAGGTCGCTGAGCGTCCTTCATAAGTTCGGATGCTCCAGGCGTTTAGCCCGTTAAGTACCTGGGCAATTGTGGCGTAATGCTGAGGAGAGAGATATTTGCACAACGCGATTTCCAAAGCTGCTGCGCGTAAAAAACTCTGATATTCGAGTGCAACCGTATTTTCAGCCCGATAAGCTTCCTGAATAATACGTTTGACAATCTCTTTGTCTTCATGAGTAAAGATATGAGGACGCGTGATTTCCAGCCGCATACGATAGGCTTTATTGGGCTTGACCAGAATCGTATGATGTTTTTCATCAAGAGTGGCCACTTCCTGTCTGGGCAGGCTAAACACAGTTTTGGCGAGGTAAGCTCCTGGGAACATAGGCAAAATATAGCGTTTTAAAAAAACGATAAATTCATTAATATCAGCATCAATTGTGATGTCTTTATGATGAGCGGCAATGATCTCAAGCCTTGCGATTTCTGTGCCGTTCTTCATGGGATAAAACAAGCCTTCGGGCGTTACGACAAAATGTTTTTGATCACTTTTCTCTACTTCGATCACATAGACTGAAGCGGGATCTTTTTCATGGTTCAGACAAATACTCTGAATATTAATCCGGGGTTGTTGAGGGCGGGCTCCGTCATGTAGACGCTTTCTGATTTCATCAACGCAAGCTTGACCCAAAGAAGCTTTAAAACTCAGGAGTTTGTTTTGATCCGCTCTCTCATTAACCCCGATAAAAATAAGGCCACCTGTCAGATTGGCCATGGAGAGAATATTCCATTCAACCTGCTGGCAAATACGTCGGTTGAGTTCTGGATTTTGCTCTTCAAAAGGGCGCATATACTCAACCGTGCTGCTTTCAGGGTTCTGACGGACAAAAGCAAGAATTTTATCTTTGCTCCAGCCTGTTGACGTGACCTTCTCGGTCTTTTTCAACTTAGCCTTTGCATCACATGCTGGCAATTTGGGTTGCCATGCTCAATTTAATCTCAGCGTTAAGGCTATAGCCTTCAGACGTAGCGTCCTGCCAGGCCAGGCCTTCAAGCTGACCCCAGAGTATCTCCTGTGGGCAGCCCTTGGCGCTGAGCAATTGCTGAGCCTGCTGCAGCTCCTGATAAATCCGCAGCATATGGCGATCGACATAATCGGACAGACGATGACGTATTTCGACCATTTCGGGATACGGAACAAAAAAACGATACAGTCTGGCTGCTAGCGAATCGACCGCTTGCAACCCGGATTGTTTTTCATAACGCATCATCATCAGTTCAAGCAGATCGCGATGTTGTCGCAGCTCTGAATGCAGTTCAAAATGCTCTTCATCATCAAGGCCATTGGCATAACGCAGAGCCTGACTGAGCAGCAGATTACGCCAGCGTAGACTGCTGGCTTGACTGAGATTGACTTCGAGTTTGCCGAGTAATTGCTCAATCCGCTCTTGAAAGACCTTAACCGGATGCTTTTCATCATTTTGAGGAGCGTTCTGCTTGGGGAACAGCGTCTGGACATGCTGGTAAACGTGTTTAGGACTGAACAATTCTTGTGGCGTTTGGTGCTGCAAATCAGCCAGAGCGTAGAGATACTCAAAGTCAGGCCGGTTCAAGCTGAGACTTTGACCGTTTAAACTCACGCTCCCAGCCTGCTCATCTTCTGGCCAGGATATCTGAAGCTCATAATCCGTTGGTTTGAACAGACGTTCAAGGGCTACTATCTGCTTTTGATCCATGCCTGTACTCAGACAGGCATTAACTTCGGCTTGCCAGTCAGATTTGGGCTGACGACTGACGAGTGTTGGCGGAACTTTCCAAAGTGCCATCAATTGAGGTTTTTGAGTGGGCCAGTCGTGAAGGCAAGTGTAGAGGGCTTGTCGCCAGACTGAAGCTGCCATCGGCCGTTCAGCAGGTTTGTCTTTAATAGTCTGGAGTAAGCGGGCTTTTCTTCTTTGCCAAGTCATTTTGCTGTAATTCATATAAACCACCTTCGGAAGATTCAGAAAGATTTCCGGTGGTCGCGATCTGACCTGAGAGCTGAAAAAAAGTTTGCAGCAGACAGTTCGAAAGGACGCCTGAATTCGCTCTGGGGCGTCATGGGGGCCTGCTCCATGACGGGAGCAGGTTCTGCCTGTGCTGCATGAGCGTATTGGGTTAGACCCCTATGTAACTTTGTTATCTTAGCACGCCGTTGTATCCAAAATGTGGGAATAGACCGTTTCTCACCACAGGGCACCAGCCTATTAAACGTTCTCATGATGCAAAAATAGGTGAAAAACAACAAGAGCCTGAAGCTGTTAATTATCTTCAGGCTCTTTGAGTTGAGTTTTTGGTAGTGTGTCTTAAACCCACCACCCATAACCCTACAGAACCTTCGGTTCTGCATAAGTGCCTTGTACACATCGCCTCCGGCTCTGCTACAAGCACTTAACGCCGCGCTTTGCGCGGCTACACCGCCGGTGCGTCCTGAGTGTTGATCAGGTGTTTAAAGCGGCTTTTGTCATGAGCTTTTAAGTAAGCTTCTTCCGCTTCAACAAGACCGGCTTTAAATTTCTCTTCGATCGCCTGGTCCATGGTCATCTGGCCATCTTTACGGCCCGTCTGCATGATCGAGGGAATCTGGAAGGTTTTGCCTTCACGCAGCAGGTTTGCAACAGCGGGGGTGCCGACTAAGACTTCCTGAACCGCAACGCGGCCGCCGCCTTTTTTCTTGAGCAGCTGCTGGGCCACAACACCTTTGAGTGAGTCACCGAGCATCGCGCGAATCTGTTCTTGAGCTTCCGTGGGGAAGGCGTCAATCAGACGGTCGATGGTTTTAGGCGCTGACGAAGCGTGAAGGGTGCCGAACACCAAGTGGCCGGTTTCCGCTGCGGTAATCGCCAGTTCGATGGTTTCTAAGTCACGCATTTCGCCAACCAGGATGACATCGGGATCTTCACGCAAGGCGGCTTTTAGGGCCGAGGCAAAGGACTTGGTGTTTTTGCCGACTTCGCGCTGGTTGACCAGGCCTTTTTTACTGGAGTGAACAAACTCGATCGGGTCTTCAATGGTGAGAATATGATCAGAGCGATGGCTGTTGATATAGTCGATCATGGCAGCCAGAGTAGTGGATTTACCGGAGCCGGTGGCGCCCGTTACCAGAACCAGACCTTTATGCAGATGACAGAAATACTCTGTCAGGGCTTTAGGTAGGCCCAGGTCTTCTGCTGTCAGAATTTTAGTCGGGATGACGCGGAAAACAGCGCCGATGCCTTTGCGTTCCATAAAGATATTGGCACGAAAACGTGAGCCAAGCTCGTCAACGCTATAAGCAAAGTCTAAGTCATTGGTTGATTCAAACTGTTTGCGTTCAAACTCGTCCATAATTTCATAAAGCAGAACTTTGTTGCGCTCATGATCCAGCTTCTGCTGGCCAATTGGATGTAAATCACCGCTCATACGGATCAGCGGCGGGTTCCCCGGTGAGAGGTGAAGGTCGGATGCGCCCTGCTCCACCATGATTTTAAAGAGTTGGTCAATTTTAGCCATGCAGGCTCTCCTTAGGCAGAAGTGAACAACGAGTGATCGCTGCGGCATGCATTATAGCGTGGGGAAGAAAAGGACGAAAGCTGTAGCCGTTGGCGAGGAACGAGCCTTACGGCTAGAGACAGGCTTGCCGGACGGAGGACTAATCCGATTTAGCTGTAGGCGACAGCGGAGCCGTACAGATATGGAGAGCCGTGCTGGACGAATGGACAAGGAACAAAAGGCAATTTTTGGCTGTTTTATGCTTTATTCTTAGTCCATAATCGAGCATGGCGAGCGATCCTTCATCCTCTAGTCCATTAGTCCTCTTCTTATTACTTTCATCACATCGCGTCCGGGGTCCTGGCGGTCATAAGGCTCTAAAAAACCGTACCATTCTTCGGGTTCAAAGTCTTTGTTGAGCGTGGCTTCGATGCCTAAATAGACCCGATCGCGAATATTGTTGCGCAGCCAGGTATAGTCTGGGTAATTGCCTTTTAAATCGCGAATATGCCCCAGTTCTTCATGTGAAAAAACGCGACTTGCTGGAATCAGGTAGTGGGCCCGTAAAGTTGCAATTAAGTCAGCAACAGCTTTAAGCTGGGCCTGATTACCTTGTCGCCAGCGCTGAATAATTGAGCCTGTGTGAAGCTGCTCATGGTATTTGTTTGGATCATCTTTATTCCAGAGGCTGGCGGTGCCGACAATCTCAATGCCAACGGCAAGATCGTCTAAGCCAGCCTGGCCTTTTGAGATTCGGTTAAGTGGCCCATATTGGTAAATCTGCCCTGCGGGCCCAACGCTAAAATGGGTCCAGATGCCGCCCAGATACTGAGCTTCAGTATTGCGATCAAAGATGCTAAAAGCATGGATTTCAGCTTCACCTTCGGTAGAGTGCACAATAATGCTGCGCGGTTCAAAAGGCTGATTAAGCGCGTCAGGCCAGCCGTGTCGTGACGCAAAATAACGCTGAATCCCTTTGGCTCTAAATTGAGCTTGAGCCGGCGAACGAAACAGCACAATCGGACGTTTAATCACTGTACGGCCGCTACTGGTGCGTGTTAGCCAGCTAATAGCAGGTCTGCTTGGTTGAGGTGGCGGCAGTTGAGTTTGAGCCGATAATCCCAGCTGTAAGGCTGCATTTACGCCAATAATCGGCGGATGTTGAGGCGTTTGCTCAGTAGGCGGAATCAACAAAAACAGATTGAAGCCCAGATTGAGTGCCAGACTGAAGCTCAATGCGCCATAAAACCAGCCTGAGCGCAGACCACTCTGAATCTGAGCCCAGAGTAAGACGATGGTGCTAATCAGTAAAATGGATATTAAGAGCAGTTGGGACGGCATCCTGTCATTGTACAGCTCTGCCGCCCCTTAACGTTTTTAGTGCCCTGTTTAGTGACCTGAAGTGGCCTTTAAACCAATAATTGCAGTAATCAAAAGCCCCAAAAAGAGCAAACGGGCAGGACTGGCTGGTTCTTGAAACAGCACAATCCCTAAAATAGCGGCACCCGCTGCGCCAATTCCAACCCAGACTGCATACGCTGTGCCAATTGGCAGATTCTGTGTGGCTTTGGCCAGCAGCACCATACTGCCCACAATCGCAGCGGCAGTTAAAAGTGAGGGTACAGGTTTAGTAAAGCCTTCAGTGTATTTCAGGCCAATCGCCCAACAAACTTCGAGCAGGCCAGCAATTGCTAAAATGATCCAGGACATAAAGTAAAACTCCAGATTGATTCGCCAGTGGCTAGTCGCTGATACGTTTTGAGAACACAGCGAAGCTGTTGAAGACCTCATAGCTCAAAGCTACTGGCCACCAGCCTCTTGTGTCGTCTTGTCCTGACCGGGTACGGCACACGTCTCGTCCGGGGTGATTGAGATAAACTAACGATCTCAAACAACCATGTTGAGCATAGCACATCGCTTGTTTTGGGTGGCAGAGTTTGTCTGATTTATCTAAAGAGCTGAATGCGAGGCTTGTCGTACATTGCATAATCTTAAACAGACACAGGGCCCAGAAACATTTGATTCTGAGCCCTGTGGTAGATTGTTTGATTTAACTGGCTTTTTTAGAGACCAGCAGCGAAAATGATTACACCTTTTTTGTTGTTGTCAGTCACAAAGATTTCACCGTTATCGCGAATCGCTATTTTATCTGGGCTGACGAGGTTCGAACTGGTAAAGCTGTGAACAAAGTTGCCTGCTGAGGTATAGCGCTGGATTTTTTTACCGCTGGCATCTCCTGCCACGTAAATATCACCGTTACGCGGGTCAATTGCGACGTCAGCCATGGCTGTAAAGGCTGTACCTGAGCCGTTGACGCCTTTACCGTCAAATTCCAGCACACGTGTGCCATTTGGGCTGAACTTGATTACTTTTCGGCTAATCAGGTCAGTGGTATAAACATTGCCGCCGCTGTCAACCGCAACACCAGCTGGGTTAATGGCTGTGGCGCCGCTAAACAGAATCTGAGTGTTGGCAGAGTTTGAGACGTCAAACTTAAAGATGCTGGCGGTGGTGGGGCAAGCCATATAAACCAGATTGCCGCTGACAGCTACATCGTTAAGGATGGTGTTGGGATCTGTTGCGTTAACTTTATGACGGTCAATTTGACTGCCGCTGGCATTGTGGCGGTAAAGGTT
>CAJYHH010000434.1 GCA_913773825.1 Candidatus Sericytochromatia bacterium
GGTCCCGGTCCCCAATCCGCGCCAGCCTGACCAGACCTTGAGCTATCTCTATCTCAAAAATCAGGCCCTGACAATTTTAGGGGATTATCAGAACTATTTTCTCTATAACGGGATTCGCTATAGCTGGCTGATTGACCCCCGCACGGGCTATCCCACCCAAGAGGCGGTGGCGGTCTTTGTCACCGCTCCCAGCGCCCTCGATACCGAGATGATTGCTCATGCGACTTCTGTACTTGATGATACGGCAACTAAATCTTTGCTTAAAACCCTGCAGCGCTCCAGCGTCTATAAAATTGTCGATCGCAATGGTTTACTGGTACCGTTTAGCTACTAGTTGGCTGGTCGCCAGTAGTGAGTAGCAAGACATGTCCAAACATCCAGACCAGATCATCCACAGATCCTCAACAGATCATCCAGAAAGGACCCCTGCCGGTGCCGAAGGCCTTTAAACCCAACCCTCACAACTCAAAACCCACCACGGCGGCTTTAGCTGTCTAATGACGCCTACTTTTTTTCTGGCTTTGCGCCAGCTACGGGTGCGCTGGAAGCAGACTTTAGTTTCGGTGTTGAGTGTGGGCATTGGCGTGATGATTTTGACAACCGCGCTGTCTTTGACCAATGGCTTTGAGTCAGATATGGTCGAAAAGATTTTGGGCACAACCCCGCATATTAGCGTTAAGCCGGGTGTGGCTGATTATCTTCAGCGTTACCCGACAATCAAAAAAGAACTTGAGCGCAATCCCGGTGTCAAAGGTGTGTATCCGGTTCTGCGGCAGCAGGCTTTAATTACCAATCCGCTTTATTCAACAGGCGCCTTGATTTTTGGGATTCCGCCCAAAGATGCTGACAGCGGTTTAAAGCAGTTTTTGCAAAAAGGCAGTTGGGAAATCCCTAAACAGGCCTCGGTAGTGGTGGGCTCTGAGCTGGCGACTAAGCTCCAGCTCTTTGTGGGCGATAAAGTCTCAATCATCACGACAAATGGTTCTGCTCAGTTTAACGTGGCGGGGATTTTTCATTCTGGCTTGTATGAACTCGACGTGCGGATTGTCTTGATGCCTTTAAATCAGGTGCAGGATTTATTTTTGACCGGTAATGTGGTCAATGAGCTATTTGTGCGCTTAGACGATGTCTTTGAAGCCCCTAAACTGGCGGTTGAGATGCAGAAGACTCACCCCAGTCTGTATATTCGCACCTGGATGGAAAGTAATCGCAATCTGCTCAGCGCCATGGCTTTAGAAAAACAGGTGATTTTCCTGGTCATTTTGTTTATCATCGTGGTGGCGATGGTGGGGATTGCCAATACCCAGATTATGATCGTAATGGAAAAAACCTCAGACATTGCGATTCTTCGCGCGCTTGGCGCGTCCCGTCGCCAGGTCAGCCGCGTGTTTTTGATGCAGGGCGTGTTAATTGGTTTAATCGGCGTGTTCTGCGGCTCTTTACTGGGTGTTGGTGCTTCACTCTACCTCTCGGTTTTTCCGATTCGAATTCCTGGTGAAGTCTACGACCTGGATTATTTACCGGTGCAGATGCAGCTTTTAGACTTTGTCTGGGTTGCAGCAACAACAGTGGTCATTACCATTCTGGCCAGCTTTTTCCCCGCCCGCCGGGCCGGTAAAGCGGATCCGATTGCCACGCTGAGAAGGCATATTTAGGCCAGCGGAGCTGGCCGGTTTGCGGGCACTTTGTGCCTGGTTTAGCAGAGGTTTGAGACAGCTGGCGCTGTCGGTTTAGTTGGGAGAAGAGAGTGTAAACCTTTTAAATCTTTAAACAGGCACGGAACGTGCCACCCAACCGCTTTAGCACTAAACCGAGCAGCATGCTCGTCACACCTTCCTCACCTTCCTCAAACCCTGTTCCCACAAATCAGCTTCTGCACTTCTGCGGCGTCTGAGACCTGCTTCGACGCTGGTGCCAGGATTGACGTAGAGCATCAAAGCTGAGCGCATCTGGGGCCAGTCTTTGTTGCGCAGGACACGCGTGATGGTCTGAAAATCGGGCCCGCCATAAAAGTGCTCACCCAGGTTATAGGCAAAGCTTTCA
>CAJYHH010000435.1 GCA_913773825.1 Candidatus Sericytochromatia bacterium
AAAAAGGATGCAAGCTTCAAGTTGACAATGCAACTCGAAGTCATGCCCAATAAAAATCCCCATAACGAGTTCACTTGAGCGACAGCTTTACTCACCCCCTCTGTTAGCTCTATGACGGCCTTGTGCAAGGGATTTTTAAATGCCATTGGCCCAATTTATTCACCCAGCTCAATGCCTAGAAGCAACCTGAAGGGCACTTTTGCAACATAAACGATTTCCTTCAGCACGATGCCTGGCAATTGCTCTAACTCATACAAGTTGTATCTTATTTATAACAAACAGCGATTTGACGCCTTCACGATTCGAGATTCCTGGGATCCTCACGCTTATCTAAGCTCTTGTCTTGATGATTTGAGGTTCAGGAATTTTCATCTCACCCAACGGCCGCAGAGCCTCAAGTGCAAGCTCCATAAAGCGATGAAGCGCTGGGCTGCGTAATTCACGTGAAGGGTAAACCAGCCAGGCCGGAAAAGCTGGGAGCACTTCCCAATCGCTTAAAACCGGCACGACTTCACCTGTGACAAGCTGATCATATAGATGCCAGAGCGCCAGTTTGGCCAGACCATGGCCCTGCACCACCAGATCGCGAAGAACCTCACCCGAATTCAGGCTCAGCATCGCTGAAACCTGAATTTCACGCTGCTGGTCAGCTTTGCGTAAACACCAGACATCCTGCTGGTTAAGCACCAAACAGCGATGCTGAAGCAAATCTTCGGGCTGTTCAGGCCGGCCTGCTTTTGCCAGATAGTCTGGGCTCGCGCAGATCAGGCGCTGGCTGGTAAAAAGATGACGGGCACTCAGGCTGGAGTCAGGTAAATCCCCAAAACGAATCGCCAGATCAAACCCCTGCTCAAGCAATGAAAGATTTTGGTCATCCAGATGTAGTTGGAGTCTGACTTGAGGGTGCTCAGCCATAAAGCGCTCAACTAAAGGCATTACGTATTTTTTGCCAAACGAAACAGACGTGGTGAGACGCAAACGTCCGCTAAGCTGGCTGGGGTCTGTCAGCTGGGCTTCTGCTTGCTGCAGCAGATTGAGCGCTTTTTCGGCATAGGGCATTAACGTTTCACCCGCAGCGGTGAGCGTGACCTGACGGGTGCTGCGGTAAAACAAACGATTGCCTAAGCCTTCTTCCAGGCGCTGCAGGCGTTTGCTGACTAAAGCAGGGCTTAGCCCCAACTGACGGCCAGCGGCTGAAAGATTCTGGGTACGGCAAACACTGAGAAAGAGCTGTAAATCACTCAGGTTTTCAATCGGCATGTTTAAGTCGCCTGATTATATCCAAATTGTTGAAAGTGAATTAAATAATTGCTGGATTATCAATGTATCAGAAAAAGGCTATGCTCATCATAACAAGCAAAAACGCGAGCTTTAACCTGCTCCAAAGGAGACTTGATGCCCTACGCAATCTATACCTCTGGCCCCCGACCAATTGATGACCCAGAAAGCCTGTTTGACGGTGAAATGACTTTACCAGAACCCGCTCATGGTGAGTTATTGGTCAAAATTGCTGCTGTCAGCGTCAATCCCGTTGATACCAAAGTCCGCCGCCATAGCCAGCCCGCGACACCGCGGATTTTAGGCTGGG
>CAJYHH010000436.1 GCA_913773825.1 Candidatus Sericytochromatia bacterium
GGCAACCAGCGGAATATTGAGTTCTTCGCCCAGTTTGGCCAGGTCGCGATTAATTTTGTCCTGAATCGGAATTCGATGATTCTGGAGTTCTAGATAAAACTCAAAGCGCTCGCGATACCACAGCGCCAGCTGTTTGGCGCCAGCGTAATCCCCGTTCATGAGCTTACGGGGGATTTCACCGCCCATGCCCGCACTCGTCGCAATCAGGCCTTCGCTGTATTTTTCTAAAACGTCATGGTCAACACGTGGCTTGTAATAAAAGCCTTCAATATGCGAGATGCTGACAAGTTTTAGCAGATTGCGCCAGCCTTTGTTATTGCGGGCAATCAAGTTTAAGCGCTGGGTGTCTTCAGAAGAACGACGCCCGCCCCGATGAGCCATGCCGCGGGGGGTGACATAAACTTCACAACCCAAAATGGGCTTAATCCCGTTTTTGCGGCAGGTTTTATAAAAATCCAGGGCACCATAGAGCACGCCGTTGTCGGTTAAAGCCAGAGCGGGCATGTTAAGCTCTTTGGCTTTGGCCACCATTTCATTGATGCGGATGGTGGCATCAAGCAATGAATATTGAGAGTGAACGTTTAGGTGGACAAAAGGCTGATTACTCATCGGGCGGAAACCTCATCTTGGGCTGGCTCTATTATATAAGAGGCTTTGAGCCCTGGGCTATGGACTCTGAAAGCTGAGATTCAGGATGCTTCAGCTCCATTGCTTTATTTGCTTTATTTGCTAAGTATTAAAAGTGTGTTTAATCCTTAGTATATTGAGTCAGAAGGCTCTGTTAAGTTCCGAATAATTCTTTATCAAACTCAAGTGACTCAAGTGTTTCAAAAGATTTAAAAGCAAAAAATAAAAGAATTAAATTCTTTTAAATAAAATGCTTATGTAATTTAAATCAGTCTAAATTAATCTATTGAAAAATAGATTTTTCCGCTGAATGTATCATGTTTTTTATACTCTACGCAATCGGGCTTCTCTCAATGAGAGGCCTTTTGTTTTGTGCTGAGATCTGATTGATTAGAGCTGAGTAACGGGATTCTGGATCGGGATTCTGAAAATGATTCGCGTTCCTTGACCTGCTTGAGGGCAAATTTTGAGCGCAAATCTCGAGCTTGCTGCCAAGTTATAGGCTCTGGTTGGTCTTGAAAGGCTAAATCTGATTCTGTCTAAAAAGTGTTTTTTAAGAAATTGTTAAATAAATATTGTGTTAACAAAGCCTTGCTTCAGATCGGGGTGATTGTGGGGGATACTTGGAGAGGATACACGAACAGCAGAGGAAAAACCGATGAATATTAATCCTTCCCTTCATCAGATTCCCGAATCTCATACTCGCGCCAATTCTCCTTCAGAAAAAACACAGGCCGCTCAGGTTTCTAAGAGCGCTGGTCAGGCTGCGTCTGAATCAGCTGACAGTGTTGCTCAGGAAGCGGCTAACGCCATTGGTCAGGAAGTTGATCAGGCTGATGCTTTTGAAAAGCCCGTACCGGGTAAAGGCAAACCGACCATTGTCGACTTGTTCCCTGAAATGGAAGAAGGCCCCAAAACCCAGACTTTGCGTTTTCCTGAAAATGGTGAGCCAATTCCCGAAAAAGGTGGCTTCCAGACCCAGACTCTGCGCTTCCCCGAAAACGGTGAGTCAATGCCTGAAAAAGGCGGTTTCCAGGCTCAGACTTTACGCTTCCCTGAAGACGGTGGCTCTTCGATTAAGCCTGGAAAACTGCCCGGCCATCATCATGGCGGTCAGACCAAGGCGATTGGCGAAAACGGCGAGCCCGGTTTAAGACCAGAAAAACCCGGCAAATTGCCAGGTCATCACAGTCATGGTCAGACTAAAGCGATTGGTGAAAATGGTGAATGGGAAAAACCCGGCAAGCCTGGTCAATCCGGTAAGCCTGGCATCCTCGAAAAACTGCCGCCACCGAGCCTGACTAAAGCAATCGGTGAAAACGGTGACTGGGGCAAGCCCGGTAAACCTGGCAAACCTGGACCTGAAAAAGACGAAATTATTCCGCTTAAGCCTTTTCCCAATAATAAAGAGTATTTA
>CAJYHH010000437.1 GCA_913773825.1 Candidatus Sericytochromatia bacterium
CCTTTGCCGATGGCTTCTGGCATTCCTGCTCCTGATCAGAAGCACCCCTCGTCGATTGGCAATACTGAAGACTATAACCGGATTTATGAAAATCCTTTTTTAGCTGCGCTTAAAAATCCGCTTTCAACTTTTTCAATTGATGTGGATACAGCCTCTTATAGCAATGTGCGGCGGATTTTAAATCAGGGCCAGCTGCCCCAGCCCGATGCAGTCAGAATCGAAGAGCTGCTTAACTATTTTCGCTATGATTATGCCAAGCCCGCAGCAGACCAACCTTTTGCAGTCAGCACTGAACTCTCTGATTGCCCATGGGCGCCAGAGCATCAGCTTTTGCAGATTGGGCTGCAGGCCAAACAGATCGACATTAGCCAGGCGCCTCCCAGTAATCTGGTGTTTTTAATTGATGTCTCAGGTTCTATGGCTGCTTCAAATAAATTAGGTTTAGTCAAACAATCTCTGCGTCTGTTAGTTGATCAGCTGCGTGAACAGGACAAAATCAGCTTAGTGGTCTATGCTGGCGCGGCTGGTTTAGTTCTGCCAGCGACCCGTGGTGATCAAAAAGAAACGATTCTGGCGGCCCTCGATAAACTTGATGCAGGTGGTTCAACAGCTGGAGGGGCAGGTATTCAGCTGGCTTATCGGGCGGCGCGTGACCATTTTATGACAGGCGGCAATAACCGCGTCATTCTGGCCAGTGACGGGGATTTTAATGTTGGTGTAACCGGCAACGGAGAGCTTGAACGCCTGATTGAAGAAAAACGCAAAGAAGGTGTGTTTTTAACTGTTTTAGGCTATGGAATGGGCAATCGAAAGGATAACAAGCTTGAATTGCTGGCAAATAAAGGCAACGGTAATTATGCTTTTATCGACAGCCTGGCTGAAGCCCGTAAAGTGCTGGTTCAAGAAATGGGCAGTACCCTGCTGACAGTTGCCAAAGACGTTAAGCTGCAGCTTGAGTTTAATCCCACTAAAGTGGAAAGCTATCGCTTGATTGGCTACGAAAACCGTCTGCTGGCGGCAGAAGACTTTGAGAATGACGCCAAAGATGCCGGAGAACTCGGTGCAGGCCATACAGTGACTGCTCTATACGAACTTATTCCAGCAAAAGCTGGCCAGCATCAGACGCAAAATCCAAACCAGAGCCTGACCTATACCGAAACCCAGATTAAAGAAACGGCTGCAGCCTCCAGCGATTTACTCACGCTCAAGCTGCGCTATAAACAGCCCAATCGTGACAGCAGTGAACTGATAAGCCAGACCATTTCTGATCAGGCTAAAAGCTGGAGTGAAGCTTCACCTAATCTGCACTTTGCGGCTTCAGTGGCAGGTTTTGGCATGCTGCTGCGTAAGTCCGAACATAAAGGCAATCTGAGCTTTAATCAGGTTCTGACTTTAGGCCAGCAGGGTCTAGGCCCAGACCGCGAAGGTTATCGCGCAGCCTATCTGCAGATGGTTCAAAAAGCGATCGGCCTTAG
>CAJYHH010000438.1 GCA_913773825.1 Candidatus Sericytochromatia bacterium
CCATCAGCACCAATGCCTAAATCATTACGCTGTTCATCGCTCATGCTCTTACCCATCCGTACTGAGCGAGGAGCTGGTTTGTCATCATCGTTTTTGGGCACGGCTTTTGAGCCTTTTTGCTTCATGATGTGGGCAATGATTTTGGCAATGGCGACATAGAAGTCTGGGTGAATAAAATCGCCAAGCTCACAGCTGCTATAAAGACCGCGGGCTAGCGGGGGATCTTCAAAGATCGGAATGTCATGTTCTTTCGCGACTTCTTTAATGTAGATGGCAAGTTCGTCACGGCCTTTTGCTACAATTTTAGGCGCGTCCATACCTTCTTCGTAGCGAATACCAATCGCATAGTGAGTGGGGTTTGAAACAACAGCAGAAGCATCAGGTACAGCCTGGCGAACCTGACCCATACTCATCTGACGCATTTTCTGTTTCTGTTTACCCTTGATATGAGGGTCACCTTCAGACTGTTTGTATTCGTCTTTGACTTCCTGCTTGGACATACGCATCGACTTTTCAAATTCCCAGCGCTGGTAAAAGTAGTCAATAAAGGCTACTGCGATCATGGCTGCCGCGACTTTTTTTGCGATGGTAATAATCAGTTCGCCAGACATGATCATGGCGTTAGCAATCGGATTTTTGAGGCTATAGATGATCATTGGCATATAGTCACGGATGGTTGTAAACACAACCCAGCCAATAATCAAGGTCTTTACGATACTTTTAACAAGCTCAACGATTGACTTCATTGAGAAGATACGTTTAAAGCCCTTAATTGGGTGAATACGTTCAAGTTGGGCTTTAAGCGGTTTGCCCGTAATCAAAATTCCAACCTGAATGACTTCAACCAAAAAGGCGGTGATAAAAATAATCGCCAAAATCGGTGAGATCATCAGGAAGATAATCAAGATGGATTTTACGCCGAACTGAAAAATATCCCAAGGTTTAAAGTCCTGAATAAACCAGGGAATTTCGTAGAAAGTCGCCTGCAGGTACTTAAAGATGGTTTTGTAGATATGCGGCCCGGTCCAGTTCAAAGCATAGGCAGACATCAAAATCAGGACAGCCGTGTTGACTTCCTTACTCTTGAGAATCTGGCCTTTTTGTCTAGCTTCAGAACGTCGTTTTGGGGTCGCGTCTTCGGTTTTTGAGTCCTTGTCCTCGGACACCGATTCACCACCACCTTTCAGAACCCGGGATTTCTATCATGATAATACAAAAGCAGGCCCTTTTGCAGGGCTTGAGGGAGTGAGGCTCAAGAAAGGACTTGCAGCGTAATCTTTTAGTATTCAGGCTGAATGATTGGCCTTGAATGACGTCTAGTGTTAAGTAATCTGTTCTGCCAAGCTCTTACTCGCTCCCAATGAGCGCTGTGGTAAAGTGAATCCACATCTTAAAGGCTCATGAGAGCCAGAAAGGGTCAGGAAAATGGCTAAAGATTCTTCATTTGATATTGTCAGTGAATTTGATTTTCAGGAGCTTCGCAACGCAGTTGACCAAGTGCGCAAAGAGCTCAGTACTCGCTATGACTTTAAAGGCGCTGAGGCAGAGCTTGATCTGCAAGAAGCCCAGCTAGTGCTTAAAACCGAAGACGAAATGAAACTTGACGCAATGCGACAGATGCTGCTCACTCGAGTTGTCGCACGTAAGCTTAGCCCTAAAATTCTTAAGTTTGAAAAAATGGAGTCTTCTTTGGGTGGCAAAGTGCGTCAGGTTGTGACGTTAATCAACGCACTTGATACAGAAAACGCCAAAAAAATCAGCAAAATGATTCGTGAGCAATTTAAAAGCGTTAAGCCATCTATTCAGGGTGAAAGCGTTCGCGTTGTATCCAAAAGCAAAGATGAGCTTCAAGATGTTATGAAATTCTTGCGCGAGCAGGAAGATATTGAAGTGCCTTTGGTTTTTAATAATTACCGCTAAAGGTCTGTTCTTTTTATTCAGCCGACTCAAAACTGGCCGGGGGAACTTCCCCCGGCCATGCTTATATCAGCTCACTTCATTTAGTCTAGACAGGCGAAGCCAGACTAGATTGAAAAAAGTGGCGTTATGCAGGCATAGAGGGCTCCGGCTAGTCCAGCCAGAAATACCCAACCGCGCCGATCCAGAGTCGGACTATGACGGTGATGCTTTAGATGCCAGATTGTTGTCTGCATGGTCTGGATCTCCTTTCCATCTAAATGCCTATCTGTTTTGACTCTAGATCAGCTTTAGTAAAAAAACGGTCAGGCAGCAAATAAAATTTTTGTACAAATCAGTCGCTTGGCTAGAATGCCAGGCAAAGGCTTAAGAAGCAGAGCGCTCAGGCTCTGGAGAGCCTGTTAGCAGCCAGTCCATGGCTTCAGCAAAACGCTTTTTGGCATCCTGCTCAACCACGCGGCCATGTGACATGATAATGCGCTCAAAATCCCATTTCATTATGGCTTGAACTGATTGTTTTAAAGCTTTGCGATCTTTGAGTAAAAAAGGGCTGACGACTTTGTCCCAGCACAGATGATCGCTGAGCCCAACCAGACCAAACAGAATTTTATCGGGTTGCTTTTGGGGGTAAAGGTTTAGCAGTAAATCTGTCACGATCAGGCTGCGGCTGGCAGGATGAAAAAATACAGATTCTTGGGAACTCAAGCCGTGAATCATCTGAATTTCAAGTTCGGTGCTCCAAGGCGACTCTGGGCTTAAGCGCTGAATACTTAAGCGAGGTTGTTTTTTCTGCACGGCACCAGGCCCCCAAAGAGTGGCGTCAGGGTAGAGCTCAGAAGCTTGTTTAAGGTAAAGATGATGAAACCCATTTGGAGCGACAAGATGACGGACTTGCCCGATGGCGTTGAGTGAACGATAGGCCGCTCCTGTTTCTGGGCCTGGGGAGTGCAGCCACAGGCTTTTGTCATCTAGATGCACAATGGTTGTACGTGTGCCTACCTCAAGCCCTTTGAGGCTAAAGGCTTGATCCAGAATCCAGATATTTTTGTCCAGGGCCTGAAGTGCTTTAGGCATTGTATCACCTCGTATTGCGTCATTTCTGCTCATGCAGTTTAGGCAGTTGTGTTATGGTAGTCAAGATTCTTGACGAATTATAGGCTGGTCTATGACAGAGATTACCTCTGAACAAATTGAGCGATTTGAGCAGAATAAGCAGAGCAGTGTAGCGCAACTTTTGTTTAAAGCTGCCCGTGTATGGAACGAGACAGCTCTCAAGCGTATTCAGCAGCGTTTTCCGACCATTCGTCCAGCTCATACAGGTGTGCTGCCTCATCTTGATTGGCAAGGCACTCGAATTACTGAGCTGGCTGTGCGAATGAAGGTAAGCAAACAGGCGGTCAGCCAGCTTGTTCAGGATATGGTGAACCTGGATTTACTAGAGCTGCGCCCTGATGTTGATGATGGTCGCGCCAAACGCGTGTATTTTAGCCAGGCTGGTTTTGACGTGATGCAAGAGGGCTTAGACACATTGGCTCAGATGCAAACAGAGATTAGTGCTGTGATAGGTGAAGAATCTATAGGACAGCTTCTAAGTCTTCTGCAGATGCTCTTACCTGTACTTGAGCAAACTTCACAGGGTTGATTTTGAGGCGTAAGCTTACTATTTATTTGATTAAAAAGAACTTGTCGTTGGAAAAGGCTTGATGCAGGTTGTTTGCCGTGACCTGAGTCTGAAGATCGACTTCGGGCAGCTTTTTCTTACGCTGATAGTTGTTTAGTTGCCCTAACCCGCCAAATTCAGCTCAGTTTGAAAGAGCAAACCGTTAATGTCTGATGAGTCTATACAGCTGATCTTCGGCAGCGCTTACGTGATGTTCTACAGCGTAACTTTAGCGATTGGCATGTTTTGTCATATCAGGAAATCGACAAACTTTACCGCCTGGAACTCCTAAATCGTCTGAGTCTTGGCGCTGCTTCCCAGGATTAAGAATTCGGTGCAGCGCCTAAAAATCTTAGACTTGTTGCTCAAGAATATATTTTTGCAAATGCCCCATGATATAGCTTTTACGATCAGGGGTATTTTTGCCCATGTAGAAGTCCAATAACTTAGGGACTTCATGACGTTCCTGAACATTAACGGGTATCAGACGCATATCAGGGCCAATAAACTGGCCAAATTCCTGGGGTGAAATTTCACCAAGACCCTTAAAGCGAGTGATTTCGACGTCTTTTTTGAGTTTGCGAATTGCTTTGTCTTTCTCTTGTTCGCTGTAGCAATAAATCGTTTCTTTTTTATTGCGTACTCTAAAAAGCGGGGTCTCTAAAATATAGACATGGTTGTGCAGCACCAGGGGTTCAAAGAACTGAAGGAAAAAGGTCAGCAGCAAATTGCGGATATGCAGGCCGTCAACGTCAGCGTCTGTCGCAAAAATAACTTTGTTATAGCGCAGATTATCAACAGAGTCTTCGATGCCGAGAGCCTGAACAATATTATAGAGCTCTTCATTCTGATAAAGAATCTGACGCTTTGAACCATGACAGTTAAGCGGTTTACCCTTTAGCGGGAACACTGCTTGGGTCATTACATCACGAGACATGACAATCGAGCCACTCGCTGAATTCCCCTCGGTAATAAAAATCATCGACTCTTCGCCACGGGCATGTTTGCCATCAAGATGGTACTTGCAGTCTTTGAGTTTGGGAACTTTGATGGCGACTTTTTTTGCTTTTTCACGCACCAGTTTTTTAACAGCAGAGAGTTCTTTACGGATGCGCTCATTGAGATTGATCTTGTGCATGATCAGCTCAGCAAGCTCTGTATTTTTGTGCAGAAAATCTTCTACAGCTTCTTTGACTTCCTGAACGATCCAGGAGCGCACGTCTGTATTGCCCAGTTTATTTTTGGTTTGAGACTCAAAAATCGGTTCTTTGATTTTGACTGCAATTGCTCCCGTAATGCCATCACGTACATCTGAGCCCTGAAAGGTCTTTTTGGCGAAGTCGTTTACGCCTTTCAAAATGCCTTCTTTAAAAGCTGACTGATGAGTGCCACCATCGCTTGTATACTGGCCATTAACAAATGAGAGATAATCTTCTCCATAAGCCTGAGTATGAGTAAAAGCAAATTCCAGACGTTGACCGCGATAATAAATTGGCTCATAGAGTTGCTCTGACTCTACTTCATGACTCAACAAGTCATACAGGCCTTTTTCTGAATAAAAGCTTTCTCCGTTAAATTCAAGCGTCAGGCCTGAGTTGAGATAGGCATAAAAGGCAAAACGTTTGCGGAGAAACTCAACGTTATAGCGATAAGCGCCAAAGACAGCTTCATCTGCTGTAAATACAACCAATGTGCCATTGGGTTCTTTTGTTTTACCGCTGGCTTCGTGTACCAATACACCCTTTTCAAAGCGAGCTTCTGCAAATTCACCGTTACGGTGGCTACGTACATAGAAGTTAGACGAGAGAGCGTTAACGGCTTTAGTACCCACCCCGTTGAGACCCACACTGAACTGGAAAACTTCATCGTTATATTTGGCGCCAGTATTAATCACCGACACACATTCAACAATTTTGCCTAAAGGAATTCCACGTCCATAATCCCGAACCTGAATCTCATCACCTTCGAGCTTGATTTCGACTTGTTTCCCGTTGCCCATAATAAATTCGTCGATTGCGTTATCGACAACTTCTTTGGCCAGAATGTAAATGCCATCATCACGATGGGATCCATTACCCAGGCGGCCAATATACATTCCTGGGCGCAGGCGGATATGTTCAAGAGAGGAAAGGGTCTTAATCGCACTTTCATCGTAGGCGACAACTTTGGGTTTACTGGACATGAGGCTTTCCTGTGTATTCTTCTGAATGTCAGTGTATGTTCAAAACCATTATAGCATCTTTGTCCCAAGCCTCCATCTGTTATGCTGAAAAGAAAAGGAGCTTGTCATCATGCGGATTCTTGGGCTTCACCATGTACAGGTGACAGTGGCCAAATCGGATGAGCAGGCTGCCCGTCACTTTTATCTGGAGGTTTTAGGGCTTCATGAGTTACCTAAGCCTGAAAATCTCAGAAAACGCGGTGGGTTTTGGTGCCAATTGGGTGATAGGCAGCTTCATCTAAGTCTTGAAGAAAACGTCAATCGCCAGGCGACTAAAGCTCATATCGCCTATGCAGTTGATGATCTGAACGCCTGGCGTGAACATCTTGAGGCCCATGATATCAAAATCGGCGAAAGTATTCCGATTCCTGGTATGGATCGCTTTGAGTGCCGTGACCCTTTTGGTAATCGCATTGAGGTTTTGCAGGAACATAGCTGATTTTTGCCAATTGTCGCAAGATTATGATTGTTGTTGGTCATAATTGAGCAATCAAAGCAAGTCAGAATCGAGACATTGATTCATGAGCGATTTGACATGTGGGCCTGTCAGCTCAGTCTCTTATACACCAGCTGAACCCCTCGTCTGTGCGGCTCCGCCTGAACCCTTGGTCTGCGAAGCGCCAGTTGAGCCTGTTAAGCCTCCGACTAAAAAAACTTCTCCGCACAAAGATCAGGTGTTGGTTTCGTCTGCTAAACCAAAAGGTAACAGTTCCTCAAGCTATGGGTTTCTGGATGATACAAATCAGGTTTGCCGTGAACCAGAACCACAGGACAAACCCGTTAAGATTCTGAGTAGTCGAGATCTTCAGTCTCAGGCTCTTGATCCAGCTCTCTTTACAGCTGATCTCTCCAATAGTCAGGTTGTTGCCCAGCTTGATTTAGAGCTCAAAGATCGAGATGGTCTGCAGAATCGTAGTCGAAATGACATTGAGGGAATTGTTCATAGCGGAACGGTCTCCGTTAATCGTGAGCTGTTTGCGCCTGGACTTGAAGCCCTAAAGGGCACAACCAAGGTCAGTGGGGATACCACGACTAAAATTAAAGATGTCAGCTTTGATCGCAAAAGCCAGAGCTATAATCTGGAGCTGGAAGTGACTAAAAAGCTGTGGAAAGTCCCTGTCTGGGATAACTTCAGGGTTCAGATCAAGCCCAATGCTCAGGGTGAACTGGCAATTGCGTTGAGTGAAAATTGGTTTCCTGACAAAAAGATTCTGACGCAGCTTGAGCAAACTGTAAGAGACACGCTACGGGCTAAAATTCCAGCTCATCAGCAGACGATTAAACTCGAGACCCAGCAGCAGAATAATCAGCTGATCCTGCGTCCGCAGCTTAAACAGCTTGAAGTCCCTTTAGGCGCAAACGCTGGTGTCACTCTGACTGAAATGGATAGTCGTCAGGCCAAGCTAAGACTTGATCAGCAGGGAAATTTGCATGTTGATCTCAAGGATGTCAAAGTCAGCGGCAGTACGGGTAATACTGAATCTCCAGCATCTGGTTCTATTCCTGATACAGCCAGGCTCAATGTCCAGATTGGTCTTGGAAAAGACGGTAGTCGGCAAGCTTTAACAAATGGAACTGTTCAGGTGCATCTGGATGAGCATGAAACGCCTGAAATTAAGATGGGACACGATCGCC
>CAJYHH010000439.1 GCA_913773825.1 Candidatus Sericytochromatia bacterium
TTGGCGACATAAGCACGAGCGTTGAGCTCTTTTTTGCCGAGCTGCACCACTTCATAGCCTTCGGAAATCTCATCATAGACACTTTTATCAGAGTTCAAAGCATCACGGCTTTGATCCACATAGCCCAGCTCAACTTTGTCACCCAGACGCAAAGAGCCTTCATCTGGCTGATCTTCACCTGTAATCAGGCGGAAAAGCGTGGTTTTACCAGCGCCGTTGGGTCCGATTACGCCCACAATCCCTGCAGGTGGCAGTTCAAAGCTGAAGTTTTCAAACAGCAGTTTGTCATCATAAGCTTTGGTCAGATTTTTGGCTTCGACAACAATATTGCCAAGGCGTTCACCGCTAGGAATGAAAATCTCAACGTTATCTACTTTCAGATCCTGCTCATCAGCCAGCAGCTTTTCGTAGTTTTTAAGACGTGCTTTAGACTTAGCCTGACGACCTTTTGGAGACATCCGCACCCACTCAAGTTCATGAGCCAGGGTTTTACGATGGACATCAGCCTGTTTAGCTTCTTTGGCCATGCGCTCTTCTTTTTGTTCCAGCCAGGAAGAATAGTTACCTGACCAGGGATAAGCACGGCCAGAATCCAGTTCCAGTATCCAGTCCGTCACGTTATCTAAGAAATAGCGATCGTGGGTGACCACAATGACAGCACCGTGATAGCTCTTTAGATGGTTTTCGAGCCAGCCGACTGTTTCAGCATCAAGATGGTTGGTCGGTTCGTCCAATAGCAGTAGATCGGGTGCACTTAAGAGCAGACGACACAGGGCCACACGGCGACGCTCGCCCCCTGACAGGTTGTCGACTTTCCAGTCACCGGGCGGGCAGCGCAAAGCTTCCATCGCCATTTCAATGCGATTATCCAGATTCCAACCGTCAGCGGCTTCAATTTCGTCCTGCAGGCGAGCAAACTCATCAGCTGTTTCATCTGAGTAGTTCATGCTCAATTCTTCAAAGCGCTTCATCAGATCGCGAACGCGACCCGCACCTTCTTCAACGTTTTCTTTAACGGTTTTGCTGGAATCAAGCTGGGGTTCCTGAGACAGATAGCCTACAGTAAAACCCTGAGTCAGGCGGGCTTCCCCCTGAAAATTGTCGTCAAGGCCAGCCATAATTTTAAGCAGTGTGGATTTACCTGCACCGTTATGACCAATGACACCAATTTTGGCACCAGGGAAAAATCCAATCGTGACGTCTTTCAAAATTTCACGCTTGTTGGCGCCGACAATTTTTGTCAATTTATAAGTGTTAAAAATATACTGTTCTGCCATCGCGTCCTCTTCAATCTTCAATCAGCCAACATCAACCCGCAATTAGGACTAAATCAGTCTGAATTACGCTTGAAAACAAAATAGGGGCTTGGCTGTTTCAGACAGTTTAACACAGGGCAACAATGAGCGAGCCTGCTGATAGCGCCAAAATTAGCCTTTAAATCAAGCCCCAGACGCACTTGCAGAGTTTTAAAAAATAGCCTAGCTTAAGCTTTGCTTTAAACCGATTAAATTTCGTTTAGCTTTGACTTTCTCAGCCTTAGACCGCATCTTGATAATTAACGGATTATGCTACACTGATGCAAAATTAACGACCCGAGGTAATGACACAGTGGATAAGGGTCAGCGCATTCTAATCGTTGATGATGAGCCTGATATCAATGATCTGCTCTATCGTAAAATCCTTGAAAATGCTGGCTTCATGAACGTCCAGACGCTACCCTCAATTGACGTCTTGATGAAGACTTTGCAACAATCACTTAATCCTGAACAGATGCCGGTTGATCTGATCCTGATGGACGTGATCATGCCTGAACAGGATGGCATTCAGGGGATTCAAGAAGTCAAACGCTTTGACATGTACAAAGATATCCCGATCCTGATGCTGACCGCTATTCACGATAAACAACTGCTCAAACAAGCATTTGAAGCCGGTGCCATGGACTATATTACCAAGCCGGTTGATCCGGTTGAGTTTGTTGCACGCGTGGGTTCGGCTTTACGCCTCAAACAAGAAATTGATCGCCGCAAAGCGCTTGAACATGAACTGATGTCTCTGACTCGTGGCCTGATGGAAAACAACGCCAAACTGGAGCAGGAAACCTTTCTGGATCCGGTTACCGGTATGCTCAATCGCAAAGCTTTTGACAAACGTCTGCAGGAAGACTGGATTCACTGCTACGTTCAAAACGCACCCGTCTCGCTCATGCTAATCGAAGTAGATGAGTTTAGAGCTTATAACGAACACAAAGGCGCTGTTCAGGGCGATGAGTGCCTGAGAGCTGTAGCCGAAGTGATTCGTGAACATGCCCCTGAACGGGTACTCTCAGCTCGTTTTGGCGGTGCGATGTTTGCCTTACTCTTTCCCGGCTATAGCGAAAAAGAAGCAGGTAAAGATGCTGATTTGATTCGTCAGCAAGTACGCGACCTGGAACTCACTCACAGTGGACTCGAAAGCGGTTTTGTCAGCGTTACCATTGGCATTGCCTGCGTTGATCCAGCAAATGAACCCGGCCCCGAAAGCCTGCTTCAGCAAGCGGATTTAGAGATTGCACACGCGCGGATCGGTTAATTATCGGTTAATTAATCGATTCAGGTTTCTCAAGAT
>CAJYHH010000440.1 GCA_913773825.1 Candidatus Sericytochromatia bacterium
TGACCTGACTCACCCTGACCTCAAAGCCAATCTGGTTGAAGGCTATAACGCCGAACAGCCCGGCACACCTCCCCAGGACGGTCACTATCACGGCACTCACGTTGCTGGCATTATCGGTGCTGTTGCCAATAATGGCGAAGGTATCACCGGTATTGCGCCTAACGTCAAAATTATGCCGATTCGCACCATCAGCCAGGGCGGTGTTGCTGAAGTCGCTGACGGTATTGTCTGGGCCGCTGATCATGGTGCTCGCGTCATCAACCTCAGTCTGGGTTGGGACAATCCTTCTGCTTCTGTTGAAGAAACCATTCAGCGGGCCGTTAAATATGCTCTCGATAAAAATGTGGTGATCTGCGCGGCGTTGTCTAACGCCAGCAATAACAACCCCCGCAGCACGCCTGATAATCTGGCCAATAAACCTGGCTTTGAAGGTGTGATTGGTGTTGGTAACGTTGACGTTAACGATCGTCGCGGTGGTGCTTGGGGCAACTGGAAGTCTGTTTCTTCTCCTGGCACTCAGATCATGTCCACCATGCCTAACGGCCGCTATGGCAATCTGACTGGTACCTCAATGGCCACTCCGATGGTGGCTGGCATTGTGGCCCTGATGATTTCTCAGAATCCGGCTCTTAAAAATACCGAGATCAAGCAGCGTGTCATGCAGACTGCTGTTGACCTCGGTGCGCCAGGTTATGACGAGCAGTTTGGCGCTGGCCGCATTAACGCCTTTGCTAACCTGAGCGCTCGCCGCTAAGGTCATCAAATAGTCTGACTTAAACCCAGACTTTTAGTATTATCCTGCCCACGCCTGACAAAGACATTTGTCAGGCGTTTTTTCAGTTTTTTATCTTGTTTGTCCGTTCCTGGTTAAGTCTGCAGCAATTTGTTGCGGGATACTCAGAGATCTGGAGTCAAATTTAGATCATGTGATTCAATGTAATGCAGCATGATTCATTACAGGAGCCACAATATGAAGTCTATTTGTCGTTTACTGATTCTGCCCGTTTTAGCTTTTGGTTTGTCGGCTTGTCCCCAAAGTGCTGAACAGAACACTGAAACGGGTTCCGAACAAAATACCCAGTCCAGTCCCGCTGCTAGCGAAACATCTGCTGCTCCAGCGAGTACTGTCCCTGCCTCAGCTTTAAAGGGTGATCCCTCAAAGGGGCCTGCTCTGCTGGTTTCTAAAACCTGTGGTACTTGCCATATGGTGAAAGGAGTTAAAGGAGCGGCTGGCAATATTGGACCTGCGCTTGATGGCATTGCAACAACCGCTGCCACACGCGTTGCGGGCCTAGATGCTGAAGCTTATCTGCATCAGTCGATTGAACAGCCTCAGGCTTTTGTTGTGCCAAAGTATCAGCCCGTGATGCCAGCTTTACGCACTACGCTTTCAGATCAAGAATATGCTGATTTGATTGCTTATTTGCTGACGCTGAAAAGTTAATTTTTTATTCTAAGTTTCTTTGTGCCCATCAGGGGGAGGCTTCCTTCCCCTGATGGTTCTTTTTTTTGACAATACTATTAAAAAATTTCTAAAAAATTCTTGAAAATTATTAACAAAAAAATTTGTTTTTAAGACTGGTTTTGAGAAAATAAATTAGACTAATAGTCAGTTTAAATTATGATATTAATAATAACTATTGAAAGTATCTAATAGATTTACGCTTGTAATCGTTAGCTCTGCTCGCCTAAAATGCTGCTACATCCGCATATGTCGAGGTGGCAAATGCCCACTTTACCCAAATGGTTAGCTAATGGCCTGGAAAAAACATTTGCTTCAATGATGCACCCTGTCAGCGTTGAAGCAATTGAAGATATCGATCAGAACTTAAGAAGAGTTGTCTTTAGCGGCGATCTCAGTAACTGTCGCTATACACCCGGCAATGTGATTGAGTTTCGTGTGTCTGAGCGCGACTTTCGTCACTACACGCCTTCTGTTTTTGATCCATCAGCTGGCCTTTGTGAAGTGATTTTTTATTTGCATGGATCAGCCCCAGGCACTCAATGGCTTAAAAGTCTGCGCGAAGGGCAAACGTTTAAACTGATGGGGCCCGGTGGTCATCTGGCTTACCGTCCTGATTTTCAGCATCATCTGATTTTTGGTGATGAGTCAGCCTTAGGGTTGACCAAAGCTTTACAACAGGCAATTCATGCAGCGGGTCAGACATCGGAAATCCTGCTTGAACTTGAGTCAGAGCATCACGACTGGCCTGAGCGTGTTGGACTTAAAGCCCAGGTTGTGGGTAAATCTGCCAGTCAGCCGGCCCAAGACAGTCTGCTTTGGTTAGAGCGGGCTTTTGCTGATGATATAGGCCCTGAACGGAAGCTTCAGCAAACAATGTTTTATCTAACGGGTCGGGCTCAGTCGATTCAGAAAATGCTTAAGCTGCTTAAGCAAAAGGGCATCGGTCGTCAGCAGATTGTGTCTGAACCCTATTGGGCAGACCATAAACAAGGTCTTTAAGCGTGAGTTGCGAATAAGTCCTGATTTTAGTTTTGAGATTGTTTTGAGATGTTAAAAATTTTGGAGAGCTTATATGCAGTCTGGTCAGCTACTTTTTTCTACAGATCACGGTTATGTGCTGCAATCCTGTACAGGAGGTCTTCAGGTTGCGCTGGGCCGTTTATTTTGGAGTATTCCAATAAGTCGATTAGAGGTCTTTAGTGACTATCTCCTGCATCTGTTGACGGCAACCGGTGCACGTAGCAATCGTCTGCCCGGCAGTGAGCTTTATTTAGTGGCCATGGAAAACGACTGTTTGACGGTCAGCCTGAACCGCAATGAAATTGGCCAGTTAGTTGATTTGCTGGATGGGGTCGCTCTTGAATTGCAGCGAAAACAGTTCGAAAAGCTGTACCAGAGCTCTGCGGCTTAAACAGCGTTCTCAACAGAGTGACTGACTCACATCCTGATTCCTGCTTAGGGCTAAGCTTTGGTTCACGGGGCTCTATACGATAAGCATCTGCTTGGAGTAGGCTAAAAGAGTCCACCCGGACCTGCAAACTGAACCCGCAAACAGAACAAGAGGCAGGGTTACAGGAGGAAAATATGGACCACCAAAATCAAGACATTGATGCGCTTTTTGACAGACTACACGCTGCTTTTGGCTCCGAAGACGGATCGTTTTTACAGCGTCTGCGCCAAGAGATGGTCTGGGATAACGAGGCTTTTAAAGACCTGGTTAACGATATGCGCAGTATCTGTGAATTCAAAACAGATGAAGAATATATTGAGCGTTGGTTAGCAGATGGCTTTTGGTATGTGCCGCATTTTGTCTCAACCTGGATTACCCATCCGGATTTTCCAAAAGATCGTCTGGCCGGGACTCATGCCCTGGCCAAACAATTGCTCGAAGATCTGGCTCATTGGTTTTTTACCGATGATTGCCCCTGGGAAGATCCTGAAGGTTGGATCGCCATGGCGGTTAAGGATTCCGCCACAGCAGCTGTGCCGCGCCCACAGCCCAAAGAACTGCCAGCTGATCAAGAGCATGCAGAAGTGAGCTCTGAAGCCTAGTTCTTTTTAATGCCTGAGTTTAGTTGACTGAATCAGGCCCTATCAATCACTTTTAAAATTATTTTGTACAGCCTCTGATGTTTTATTCAGAGGCTGTTGTTATTTGGAGCAATATGGGTCTAGACAGATATGAAAATAATCCTTTTGAAAAATATCTCTTTTTTTGAAAAATAAATTAGTAATTTTTAGTGTTTTATAGATAGTTTTTAAACGTAATATTTTGTTGGTAGGTTAATTAACACGAGGATTTTTGAATTTGAAGATTGTGAATGGCTTGTTTTTTGATTAAGAAAATATTTTTTCTGCAGGCGCCCGTGAGCTTAATTTTGCGTTATCATGAGGGATAGCCATCCCCCTTGCGAAAGGAATCCCCTCATGAAAAAATTCCTGCTTTCGGCCGCCGCATTGCTGCTGATGGTTCAGGCTCCTGCCATTTCCGCTGAAAAACTCTTCGGTCAGCGTCCAACCCTGCCGGGTGTGGTGCGGATGAATGAATTGCTTGAACATCCCGACAAATACCTGAACAAAGACATCAAAGTAGAAGGCATCGCCACAGATGTCTGCCCTAAACGCGGCTGCTGGATGAAAGTCTCCGGTAAAGACCGCAAAGGCACTCTGATGGTCAAGGTGCAAGACGGCGAAATGGTCTTCCCCATGAGCGCCCGTGGTAAAAATATTATTCTGCAGGGCAAACTCACTAAATCCGTGATGCCCCGTCATGATGTGATTGAGCTCGAACAGGCCCGCGCTGAAAAAGCCGGTCGTAAATTTGACCCCAGCACTATCAAAGGCGATCGGGTAATGTACATGTTTAAACCGACGGGAGTGCTGATTCAGGGTTAATCTCCTGATTCTAATAAGCCGCCAACATGAGTCCCATCGCCGCCGATTCAGGGACGGAGCCCAGCCCCAAAGCAAAAAAGCCTAAAAAGCGCCGTCCCTGGACCTATTACAACATTATCATCCATCGTTACCTGGGTTATCTCTTCCTGGGGATTACGGTGGTGTACGCCATTTCGGGTTTGGCGGTGAATCATATTGAGGACTGGAACCCTAACTACATTGTAGAAAAACATCACATTACGATGTCTAAACCGGCGGATCCTGCTAATCTCAGCGAAGCTGAAGGCAAGCAGCTCTTTGAGCAACTGCAGGTTAAAGAAGTCTATAACCCCAGTAATGTGTTTTATCCCGATGAGTCTACCATCGAGATTTTAATTTCGGAAAGTGAAAAGATCCGCGTTGATACAGGCAATTGGCGGGCAGAGCATGAGTCTACCCGGCGTCGTCCAGTGCTCAGGCTATTTAATGCCCTGCATCTTAACGAAACCAAAAAAGCCTGGACTTTTTATGCTGACGCTTACGCCATTGCCTTGCTGCTGATTGCAATCACCGGCTTGTTTATGAAAAAAGGCAAAAAAGGCATCTTCGGCGAGGCGGGGCTTTGGACTCTGGCTGGCATGGTTATTCCCGTGATTCTGATTTTGATGTATTCACCCTAGTGATTGATTTGTTTTTAGATTATTTTAGACCGTTTTAGAAATACTTTTTAGAAAAAGTCTATGAAAACCAATATCGTTCTACTCGCTTCAGTTTTTGTTTTGCTCACAGCTTGTTCTGGCGGTTTAAACCAGGCGCCTTTGCGCAATCTGCCGGCTCCTGTGCAGCGCTTTAATGTTGCCACGGGGCCAACAGCGGCTCCACCACTTGCTCCTGTTCCTGATTTTGGCAGCATTCCGGCGCCCGCTGATAATCCTGTCACTCAAGGTAAAGTAGAGCTGGGTTTTCGACTCTGGTTTGAACCGCGTCTGTCAGCGGGCAACCGCATGACCTGCGCAACTTGCCATAATCACACCATGGGCTTTTCAAATGCCCAGGTCAACGCTGCAGGTGTAACCGGTGTACGCGGCGATCGCAATGTGCCGACTATTTATGGCGCAGTTCATCAGCGCGAAAGTTTTTGGGACGGTCGTGCCAAAACCCTTGAAATTCAGGCCTTAGGCCCGATTGAAAATCCAATTGAGATGAATGAGTCGATTCCTAACGTGCTCAAAAAGCTTGAGAACGTGCCTTATTATCAGCAGAAATTTAAAGAGGTCTTTGGCACCGGCCCCAGTGCTGAAGGCATCGCCAAAGCGATGGCCAGCTTTGAGCGTGCGCTGACCATGGCGCCAACCCCTTATGAGCGTTTTCAAAAGGGTGAAACCACCGCTATGAATGAAGCCCAGCAGCGCGGTATGAGAACTTTCTTTAGTGGTCGCGGCCGCTGCTTTATGTGCCATCAAGGTCAGGCCTTTACCAATCAGCTCTATGTCAATATTGGCGTCGGCATGGATAAAGCCAATCCCGATCTGGGCCGCTTTAATGTCACCAAGATGCCCTGGGATCGCGGCAGCTTTAAAACCCCAACCCTGCTCAATATCTCGCAAACAGCTCCTTATATGCATGATGGCAGCATAGATACGCTTCAAGATGTGGTTGAGCATTACAATAAAGGCGGGATCAAAAACGAAGCTTTGGATCCGCGGATTGTGCCGCTCAATCTCAGCGAATCTGAAAAAACCGAGCTGGTTGCCTTTTTACGCGCCCTATCAGCACCTGATAACCTGCGCGCACTTGGTAAACTGCCCGGCATCCATCTGCGTCAGGATCATATCGAAGCGATGGTTTCGGGCCGCGTCCTGCGCAGTCCAGAGTAATAGACCTTTAGAGCCTGTCTTTGCAGGCTTTTAGAGGGCTAAAGTACAGTTTAGAGGCTTCGCCGTTTAGTTTTATTTCTAAACAGCGAAGCGTCTAAACCGCGACGCCAGTCGCCCTAACCGGAACGTCTTCGTTCCTCTAACTGCTGCGGAACGCAGCCCTCAACCTTTGCGTCTTCGCCCAAACTCTCTTTACCCGCTATAATAAAGCACATGAATCCTCCGCGTATTCGCACTGAGCAGCAGAACATTCATACTCAGCATCAGGCCAAACATCCGGTGTTTAATAACTGGGGCATTGTCACTGATGGCTGGTATATTCTCTGCACGTCTAAAGAGCTTGGCGTTGAACAAGTTCTGACTCGCGATATTGGCGCTCAGAAGATCTGCGTCTTTCGTGACTCTAAAGGGGCTGTTCATGCCATGGACGGCTTTTGCCCGCATATGGGCGTGGATCTGGGTATCGGCAAAGTGGTTAACGATCGCGTGCGC
>CAJYHH010000441.1 GCA_913773825.1 Candidatus Sericytochromatia bacterium
AGCAACACGGTCAAGCTGGGTACTCAAACTCTGACAGCAACCTCACCCGCTGCAGGGCAGTTACGGATTACCGTGCCGGCAACCGCTGCGGGCACTGCCAATGCCACGGTGGAAGTCGGTGGACTCAGCAGTGCGGCCTCTAACTTTGTGATTTTGCCAGATATCACGGCGCTAACAACCGCTGATGTGGTTGCTGGCAAAGCCGCTTTAATTCGCGGTGCTACGCTCACGATTACGGGCACAAACTTTGATCCGGTTGTGGCTAATAACACCGTGATGTTTGGCGCTATCAGCGCTACGGCAGCGACTGTTAATGCGGGCGGCACGTCACTGACAGTGCTGGTGCCAGGCACTGTTGATACACCCGGTGATGTTAATGTCAGAGTCAGCACCAACGCTCAGAACAGTAATCAAATCACGGCGGTTGTGCCGACTGTCAGCCTCAACCTTAATAACGGAGGCTTCTATTAATCATGCAGCCTTTTTACTTTAAACCTGTTCAGAAAATCACCTTAGGAAGTCGCACCATGCTTAAACCTGTTGCTTGTCTTGTTTCTTTGGCCCTGCTGGCGGCTTGCCAGAGCGCCCCGGCCCCGATTTCCGCTCAGTCAGTTCCGTCAGCTCAGTCTGCCGTAAAAGCTGAATACGTCCCGATAAAAAGCCCTGTTTTGCCTCAGGTCAAAGTTAAGCCTGAAGTCAAACTTCAGGTCAAAGGCACCCAGGTCAGCATGCAGATCAAGCTGCCGGCTCTGAGCGAGTATCAGCGAGATGCTCAGACGGGTGATTTTAAAACTCAGCTGTTAGATCTCGCGACTGCGGCTAAAATTACGGCCACGATTAAAGATTCTTATGGTAAAACCTATACCCCTGTTGGGGCTGTGGCTGGGCAGGTTGATTATCCGGCAAACGGCTTAATTAACCTGACGTTTAATGCGGTGGTACCTGATAAACTGCTGTTTGTTGAGCTCCAGGTCAGAGACGCCGGTGCAGATATTCCCCAGGCTGATCTGGCGGTTGTTTTTGCGCACACGGGTATCAACGACATAACCGTTCCGATGGGTTTTCAGACTACACCGACAGCCAAAGCCATGAAAGCGCTGCTGGCGGCTAATGCGGCGCGCGCTCGCGTTATTAATCTGGCAGACCTGACAACATTGATGACCAGCATTACAGGCTTTGCGGGTGTCGACCCCAACTTTACCTATACCACCCATCCAACGCTTGTAAATACCGCTTTGCTGGCGACAAATCTGGCGACACAAGATCCCAGTGCACTCACAGCAGCTGATTATCGCTTGGCAGGAGCGACTTTAGGTCTGACTGTCAGCGGTTTAGTCGGTAGCGATAAAATTGAGGTTCAGTCAACAGATGCCGCTTCGGCTGTAAAGCTCGCTGTTGCCAATGGCAATACTGACCTCACGGGGGCAACACCGGGTACGGGACTAAAAGTTAAAGTTGGCGGTACTGCCAGCAATAGCACCCAATATACATTTGTGGTTACGCCCAACAATAATCTGACTTTGACAAATGGTGCCAGCACGCCGATTACAATTGTGGCCACACCAGCGGCTGTGAGTATTACTAACCTGGCCCCGACAGCGGGCGCAGTTGGCAGTTCGGTTACGATCACCGGCACCGGCTTTAGCACTAGCGCAGCCAATAATATTGTCAAATTTGGCAGCACGACAGCGACCGTCACAGCCGCCTCAGCGACAGAACTGACCGTAACCGTGCCGACGGGGATCTATGGTGCTCAGAACGTCACGGTTCAGGTTGGTAGCCAGACCAGTGCTGCCAGCAGTTATAACGTTCGTCCCGTAATCAGCTCGTTGTCTGCGGCAAATGCTGCAGTAGGCAGCTCGATTACTCTGACAGGAACAGGGTTCCATCCGACAATGGCGAGCAATACGGTGCTGTTTGGCAGTACAGCTGCGACCGTCACGGCTGCAAGCGCGACGGAGCTCACTGTGACCGTGCCGGCTGTTTCAGGTGCGCAGAATATTACGGTCCAGGTAGGAACCCAGACCAGCACCGCAGCAAGCTTTAACATTACGCCCGTCTTAAATAGCCTGTCTGTGGCCAATGGAGTTGTGGGCAGCTCGGTGACCCTAAACGGCACGGGTTTTAACCTCACAGCCGCTAATAATACGGTTAGCTTTGGTGGGACAAATGCCACGGTCACGGCTGCCACAGCCACCAGTCTGACGGTGACGGTTCCCAATACATTTGATACGCGCAATGTCAACGTCACCGTGGCGGGCCAGACCAGCGGTAACCAGAGTTTTACGATTACCCCGAATATCACCAGTCTTTCAAGCACAACGGGCTCTAGCGGGGATATTCTGACCATTACCGGCACGGGTTTTCATACGACGCTTGGCAGTAATACAGTACGCTTGGGTGCTCAGACGCTGACAGCGACTTCACCTGGTGCAGGTCAGCTCCAGATCACGGTTCCAGCAACGGCTGCAGGTACTGCTAATGCGACTGTTCAGGTCGGCACTCAGACAAGCGCGACTTCAAGCTTTGCGATTCTGCCTAAAATCATAATGCTGACAACGGCTGATGTTGTGGCTGGCAAAGCGGCTCTGATTCGCGGCGGCACGCTCACCATTACCGGCACAAACTTTGATCCGGTGGCCGCCAATAACAACGTGATGTTTGGCGCAATTAGCGCCACGACAGCAAGTGTTAATGCCGGTGGGACTTCTCTGACGGTGTTCGTGCCAGGCACTGTCGACACACCTGGAGATGTGGCGGTTAAAGTGGTGACCAATACCCGAGACAGTAATTCAGTGACTGCGATGGTGCCGGTTGTAAACGTAACTGTCAACGGCAGCGGCTTTCATTAAATGAGGATCTATAGGAACAGCTTTATGTCTAAAAAGATGTCTAAAAAGATGTCTAAAGCGATGTCTATCACGATAGCAAAAGGATTTTTGAGCTGCTGTCTGCTTTTGAGTCTGGGGGCTTGTGCCCCGCCTGCACCAGGGCCAACGGGTCCGGTTAGTCCTTCAGGCTCTCCGACGGTTGCTCCTAACTCCAATAGCCCGTTACCTGGCGTGAGTTCTGTTCCGGGAACTCAGCCCAGTACTCAGCCCAGTACGGTCCCAAATTCTGGGCCGACTGCGGTTCCGAGTCCAACGGTCTCTGCAGGTACCGGGTTGCCCGCTAATCTGGCCGGGATTCGTTTTGGGGAGCTCAACCGCTTTTTGAATTATCAAGGTCAGAGCACACGTTTTGACGTGATTGCTGTGGATGCTAACGGACAAGTCATTCAGGCGGTTTTGCCGCTGCAATGGCGCAGCAGTCGACCTCAGGATTTTCGGGTAGATGCTGATGGTAAATTGACGGCTCTGGTCGGGGCTGGTTATTCCGAAATTGTGGCCAGCATACCCGGAACAGACTATGAAATTCGCACCATTATCAATGTTTCGACCCCTGGTGGCGGAGGTGGTGGCGGAGGTGGTGGCGGCGCTGCCCCGGTTATTCCGGTCAATGCAGCCCCTGTGATTCAGAGTCTACAAGCCAGTCAGACTTCGATTGTAGGTGCTGGCAGCCTGGTGCGCTTAATTGCCCAGGCCACAGATGCTGAAAGCACCCTGTCAGCGTCCAGCTATAGCTGGACTTGTTCGCCGATGCCGGCTTGCGGCAGTTTTAATCAACCTAATGGTGGAACCGTTTACTGGAGTGCTCCGGCTCAAAGCGGCAATTATGATTTAATTCTGACGGTTACTGACGGCAATCAGAGCAGTACTCAGAGTGTGACGGTTCAAGTCCAGGTCGGGAACGTTCAGGTAATTATTAACTAAAATTATTAACTAACTCGGTCAGTCTTGAGCCAGCGAATTAAAACTGTTAAGTAAAAAGGGCGGTTTCGTTAAACGAAACCGCCCTTTTCTTTTGGAGCCATTTGTGTGTCGTGTGGGTAAAGGTCGTGGCTCCCTTTTTTTGCTTTTAAGCAGAGGGCTGATGGCAGTTGCCAACAGCATCAGGCAAACAGGCCTTTGATTTTAGTCAGCATCTGCTGCACAGCTTGAGTCATTTTGGCGGCATCTGTTGCTGAATATCCGGGCCGAAGGTAAGAATTAAAAGAAGCACTTGAGTGGGTGTTGTTGTTAATGTTATTCATGTAATTAGCATAAATCCTTAATGGTGTTTAGTGTAACTACAATGAATATAGTTTGTTTAAGAAAGAAATGGCGTTAAATCCACTCGAACTCCTGACCTCATGCTGGAGCTTAAAACTTAATTTTATTAAGTCGTCTAAACGTTTGATTTAATCGTGTCTTGGACCAGTTCAGAAAACGTTAAATTGAGACAATTATTCCCAGATTTTGACAGTCTGAACACGTGTCCAGACCGAGCGCTGACGCTGGAGACTCTGAAGCAGTTGTCGGCCTGCCCCCTGACGGGTATAAATCAGCTCAGCTGAGCCAATCAGGCTGCTAAAAACTTGAGTAAACCCATCAGCCCTTTCACGCGAGCGGGCAAAATAGCGCGGCAGGGGTAAATAGACAATACCTGTCTGGTAGCTGATCAGGCGAGCCGGGCGTAGCCAGCGGGGCTTAAGCTCAGTCTGACTTTGTTTAATTGCCAGAACATAGCGCTGCTCTTGTAAGGGCTCAAGCAGTTCTTTAAGGGCCTGAGTAAACAGCTTGCTTTCTGTAGCTAAAGCCCCTGTCAGGCACAGGCGTTCAAAGCCTTCGCTGCGCTGACTAAGCGTGATCGCATCAGCAGATAATTCTTCAGAAATTAAACCTTCACGCTGCAAGCTTACTAAGACTGCTTGAGCCAAAGTGACTAACAAATTGGCTTCTGGAGCTTGTCTGTTTTGAATCTGTTGATCCAGCCAGCGTTTCCAGAAGACCGTAAAGAGCTGACTGCCGCCCAGCCAGACAGGCCAGAATTCGGGCTTAAGGCTCAACAGGCCAAAGGTGCCTGCCAGACTGATGCTCTCAAGCGCGAAGATTTGAAACTTTTGGCTGTTTAATTCTTTTGCGAGCTGGAGCTGATGAATGGCCTGCTGAAGCGGCAGCTGCTGGGGATTGGCGAGTGCAGTCTGTTGGCGCTGGGCGGCTTCAGGCAGGACTTCTGGCAGACGAAGCTGCAAGCCGTCAAGTTCGCGGTTATGGTAAGGGTTACCAACTTTCCAGGCTCTGTGAGCCGCACTGCGCTGTTCGGCCCGTTCTAACATCGTCTGATTTAAATGATCCAGTTTGGTTAATAGCTGGCTGCGCTCCAGCTGCTCAAATAAAGGGTGAACATGGCCAACTCCTTGTTCTAATTGACCATCGTCACTCAGGCCGTAAAAATGGGCGTGTTTGCCAACAAAGCGCTCAAAGTCACGGTAACCGCAGCTAAGCTCTGGCAATAAAGCCACCACATCCCAGTTATTGGCGACTTTTAAAGGCTGGTCTGGGTCCTGACGCAGAGTGCGGCCGCGAATCTGATTCACTGAAACAAAGCTGCTGACTGCGGTTAAATCAATTAAGGTGTTAAGCGCCCGACAATCCCAGCCTTCTCCCAATAAGCCACGGGTGCCAATTAAGACCTTTGTCAGACCGCGACTGAGCAGATCCGTGACCAAGGCCAGATAAATGGCGCTGCGCCAGTCTGAGCCTGAGCCCGTAATCTGGGCAAAGC
>CAJYHH010000442.1 GCA_913773825.1 Candidatus Sericytochromatia bacterium
GCCAATTGGCGCTCCGGTGATCACTGTCGGATTAGAAGGATTTAAAATTGCCGTAACCGCAGGACCCACATTAAAGTCGATGTGATTACTGGTTTTGCCGTTGCTGGTAACAGTCACTGGATAGGCACCGTTTGTCATGCCGCTGGGGACCGTTACAACCAGTGAGGTGGGTGTCGCTGACACAACAGTTGCCGTGGTGTTGCCAAACTTGACCGTATTGCCAGTTGTGACAGAGTTAAATCCGTCACCTGTGATGGTGATTTGACTGCCAGCACCACCCTGAGTGGCGCTTAGGCTCTGAATGACAGGTGGCAAAATAATCGGCGTTTGGGCTGTCCCTTCAACGAGGGTTACTGTGCCTGTATTGCTGACAATAACCTGAGCACGGCTGGTCACACCCCCGTTAGGGGCATTGATGTGTACAATTGCATCCCAAGTGCCTGGAATAATATCCGGCAAGGTGGTGCTGGAATTACCATTGCTAATTGTGCGGACACCAGATGCAGGATCCGTAATCTGCACATTGATAGTACTGTTAGTAAAATTTGTGTTTTGGGGTGTTTTGACGACTAAAGTGACATCTGGCTGAGGGGATAGCCAGTTACCTGGAATAGGGGTTCCGGTTGTGTAACTCGGAATCTGACCATCGTTTGAAACAATCGCAGTAGCAATGCCCGTTGGATCTAACAGCGTTGGGTGGGTCACATAAGGCGTGGTGTTAGTGGGAGAATCAGTCCCGTAAATCAACTTATCAAGTAAGGTATTTAAAGCTGTGTTGTCGAGTTCTTCCAGAATCGCAGCTACATCTGGATTTGTTTGGGCCTGATTCTGCAGCGCTTCAATAACATTGGCTGCAGCCGTACTTCGCCATGTGAAGATTAAATTGACTTCTGTGCTTTCTTCAGGTGAGTCGTAGACAGCTTTAAGGGTTGCCCCAGGCACTTCTGGATAATTCTGGCCGTCTTCGTCATAACCTTGCACAGTTACAATCCGCTGTCTGCCGCGCGGTACTTCTTGAATTTGGAGCTGGGTACTCTGGCCGGCTTGGGAACTTGTAGCCACATAGGCGTTCAGATTCTGAATGGGCTCTTCGATACCAGGGCCTGCTGCTGAAGCACGCAGGCGTCGGATACGGCTAAGCTCAAGACGCTTAGTTGAAAATTCTGGCTGACGAATAATCACATTTAGCTTGAGCGTATCGCTTTTGCCGTTTTGAGTGCTGATTTTGCCTTCAACTTTGTCAAAGAGCGGCTCACGAGGAATTAGGGTCTGATTTGCAGAGTTAGACGGAGAGTTTTGAGCAGATTGATTGGGGACAGTAGTTGGTTTAGATGACTGTAACTCGGGCAAGGTTGCACAAGATACAAGCAGCGCTGCAGCTGCGATGCGCGCAATTTTCACGGTCATACCTCCATCAGCAGCAAAGCAAGGATTTAAAGCGTCTGATTCAAGGACAGATTTACCCAATATCCCCTATCGAGATGAACAGCCTTCGACTTGTTTTAATACTTTACTATTTAACAGATATTTAAAGAAATTAAAAAGATCTGTCGGATGATTAATCAATTGAAGGCAAGTAGAACAATCAAAACAATCAGGAAGTCGCAATCAATCTGTACAAGCAATCTGTAAGAACAACTGGAGACAGATCTATCGTGCCTTAATCCTGCCCTGAATACAAGAGGAAAGTTTACACATTGTTGACAAAAACATTCAGTCGAGTAAAGATGAGGCTGAATCTTTACCCGGCTGAACTTCCACTTTTGATTTAATTGCCAGGCTCAGGAATCACAACATCAGCTGGATCAAGCGTTGCTGTCGCCCGAGGCTGTTCTGGCAATTCAAGGGTTGGCAACGGAATGGGCGTTTCAATCGGCATGAGCGTTGCGGTTGCTGTCGGTGCAGGCGTCTGGACGGGTTGTGTGTTGGCAGTAGGTTCTGCTGAGATTTCCGTAATGCTATTGCTCGCGCTTGCACTTGGGCTCGGGCTGGCGTCAGCACTGGCGCTCACAGATGCAGAAGGTGAAGCGGGTGGAGTAAAGCCGGCAAAGTCTAAAATGGGCAGACCACGCACAGCATCTAGCATAAAGCTGCGCCAAAGCGGTGCACACATGCTGCCCCCACCTCCGCGGGTCGCGCTGGGATTATCGTTACCAGCCCAGATACCTGTAACCAGTTGAGGAACATAACCAACAAACCAAGTGTCAAAGGCTTGGTCGGTGGTGCCTGTTTTACCTGCTGCAGGACGGCCAATTTGAGCCCCTGTACCCGTACCGGCATTAATCACGTTTTTCAGCGCAGCGTTAAGCATCGCCGTTGCGCCGGGGTCTAAAACCTGCTCAGGTCTGGGACTGTGTTCATAAAGCACCATACCTTCGCTATCAACAATTTTGGTAATCACGGTTGGTTCTACTCGCTGCCCGTTTTGGGCAAAGGTGCCATAAGCCGAAGTCAGCTCAAGCAGATTCATTTCTGAAGAGCCAATTGCGGCTGAAAGATCTTCGCCAATCGGACTTTTAATTCCGGCGCGATGAGCTGCGTTAATTACTTTACCCATGCCGATATCCTGGGCGAGTTTAATCGTTGGAATATTTAAAGACTGAGTGAGTGATTGTAACAAGCTGACTTCACCACGGAAACGGCGGTCATAATTGCGGGGCCGATATCCGCCAAAATTAGTGGGTGCGTCGTTATAACGGGTTTGCAGGTTTTTGCCGTTTTCAAAGCCGGCAAGATAAACAAAGGGTTTAAACGTTGAGCCAACCTGGCGTTGGGCCTGAAAGGCACGGTTAAACTGACTCAGGCGATAGCTTACGCCGCCAACTAAAGCGCGAACATGCCCATTGCGAGGGTCAATTGCCACCAGAGCAGCCTGACTGGCTCCCAGGCGCTGCAGGCGTGGTAAATCACTTGAGAGTAAAGATTCTGCACGGGTTTGTAAAGCGGGATCAAGCGTGGTGTAGACTTTCCAGCCGCCTGTGCGAAATGGCGCATCACCGTAGTCCTGGCGCAGTTTGGCGCTGACGTAATCCAGAAAATAAGGGTGAGGATAACTTGTCCGTAGGCCTACGAGCTGAATTTTCTGCTTCATGGCCTGCTCTTTTTGTTCTGGCGTAATGCGCTGATCTTCTGCCATCTGGTTTAGCACCAGTTCTTTGAGTTTATTGGCTTCTTCTGGCCGATGATAAGGTGAAAAATATTCAGGCGAACGGATGATTCCGGCCAGTAGAGCTGCTTCAGCAATGCTGATCTGGCGGGCAGATTTACCAAAATAAATCTGAGAAGCAGCTTCAAAACCATAGACGTTATGGCCCAAAAATACTAGATTCATATAGAGTTCAAGAATTTGCTGTTTGGAATAATGACGCTCCAGCTGAAAAGCCAGTAAGGCTTCTGCTACTTTACGCTTGGCGGTTTGCTCAGGGGTCAGCAGCAGGTTTTTAATCAGCTGTTGGGTAATGGTGCTGGCGCCCATCACGGCTTTACCACGGCTAGCGTTGATATAAACCGCACGCATCAAGCCTAAAAAGTCGACCCCTTCATGCTGCCAAAACCGCCGATCTTCAGCACTGATCACAGCATCCTGAAGATACTGAGGCAGCTCAGTGATAGGAACCGGGTCATAGCGGCCTTCTGAAGACATTCTCGTTAAAAGTCGGCCTGAGCTTGAATAAATTTCAGTCGCTTGGGGCAGAGTGTAGTTTTCTAATTGACGGACATCGGGAAGCTGTTGATTGACGACAATTAGGGCAAAACCTGTGCCAATGCCCAAGGCAAAAAAGAGAATTAACGAAGCCAGGCCCAGACGTTTGGCCCAAAGCATAACTTGTTGTTTACGGTTAAAAGGGGACTGAGCGGTTTTTTTCTGATTGGATGCAGGACGGCGCCGAGGGGCCGGGCGTCCGGGAAGCTGGTTCATGTCAAGATCTCGCTGGCATCGCAGACGCGGTTACGCCCGCCGGCTTTTGCTCGATAAAGGGCCTGATCGGCAGCTTCGAGCAAGGGCTTATAATCATCGCCCTGGGCCGGGTAGCTCGCTACGCCTGCACTGATGGTGATATGGGGAAGGATGCGGGTAGAAGCCAATTCTTCGATATACATTTCTTCAATTGCTTTACGGATTCGTTCTGCAACGTGAACGGCACCTGCTAAGGGGGTGTTGGGTAAAAGAACCACCATTTCTTCACCACCATAGCGGGAGGGTAAATCTACGCCAAGCCGCAAAGAGTTGCGCAGCATATCTGCGACTTTACGAATTACAACGTCTCCGACTAAATGGCCATAGGTGTCATTAACGCGTTTAAAGTGATCAATGTCGATCATTAAAACTGAAAATACGGTAGGGTGGCGGCGAGCGCGGCGAATTTCGTCACGCATCCGATTTTCAAAATAACGTCTGACGTAAAGCTGAGACAGGCTGTCAACCGTTGCCATTTCAAACAGATAAGCATTGCGCAAATCTTTTTGCAAAAAGGCGACAACATTGCGCAGAATCAGTTCATCGCTTTCGCCAAAGGCTGTAAAGGGTTGATCCTGGCTGGTTTGTAAGCGTTCTTCTTTATCAAATAAACAAAACACGCCCCACAGATCGCGATCTACCCAGACGGGGACAAGCAGGGCTGAAATAAACTTCATGTCATACAGGGGAGATGAGGGTTGTTCCAGACGTAAAATCCGGATGTTAGCTTCTTGGGTTTCAGCTGCAGGCGGATTGTCGAGACCATTTTGCTGAATTAACTGTTGCAGGGGATCTAATGGCAAAACGGATGTTTCGTCATGGGGACAGTTGATGGGGCTTAGGACTTGAACCGTTTGGTTTTGATAATCCATGCGCAGAAACAAGCCGCGATGGGCACAAAGATGAAACACCAGCAGTTGAGTGGCTTCTGATAAGAGTGAGCCAATGCTGAGCGTGCCCTGAATTTTGCGCTGAATTAAATTAATGTGCTGTAAAGCGAGGTTATACTCCAGCACTTTGTATTCGCTGCGCTGAAGTTTTTGTTCGTTTTGACGCAGGCGATCTTCGCGCTCAAGCAGCAGCTGTTCGTTTTCTTCAAGCTTCTGCTCCATTTCATCATAAAGCTGGGCGCGGTCTTCTAGACTCTGACGGCTGATTTTAAGATAAGTCTGAATTGATTTAAGCAGTTTGGCAACGCCCTGCCAGGCTTGAGGTTGTTCTAGACTGGCAATGTCCTGGTTGGCGACTAAGGCCTTTAAAAATTGCTCAAGCTGCTGAATGCGCAGCTTCTGCTCAAAATGGCTGACCCATTGTAAAGCGATCAGCATCCCTAAACCCAGTAAGCCTAGCAACAATAGCGATAAACCCTGCAGGCCAAGCAGCCATGCGCTTAGAACGAGCAAGAGACTACCTGCTGCAGAAATGAGAAAATCTTTAGGGCTGAGTTTCATGATGCTTGATTAATTGAAACATTATAGCACCGCAGGCAATTGTGGTTGGTGACTAAAGGCCTGTTGCTTAACAGACTCTAAGAGGCAAAAACAAGCAAACAAAACCGCCTGATAAGAGATTTACACAATCAGGCGGTTTTAGACTATTTGTTTTGTTAAACAGTCGTGAGTTGTTTAGACTTGTTTAGAAGTAACCACGTGGATCAATGGCGCTGCCATTGACATGAACTTCAAAGTGCAGATGGGGGCCAGTTGAATGGCCCGTTGAGCCCATTGCTGCAATGGTTTGACCCCGGTAGACGTATTGGCCGACCTGGGCAT
>CAJYHH010000443.1 GCA_913773825.1 Candidatus Sericytochromatia bacterium
GTTACAGGGCCGCCATCCTGTGCATCAGGCAGCCTGGCTTTGGACGAGACTAGCCTTAGGCAATTATATTTTGCCCACTGTCGGCGACGGCGCTGAAATGGCGCAGGGGATTGAGGGTCGTTTACCCTTTTTAGATCATCGATTATTTGAAAGCCTGCGCGGCGTCTCACCTCTGGCGCATTTTAAGTCTCATACAGGCGACACCTCGCTCGAAAAACAGTTGCTGCGCCGGGCTCTCAAACATCAATTGCCCGATCTGATTTGCCAACGCCCTAAACATCCGTTTTTAAGCCCCCCACTTTGTGCATCCGCTGCCTGGCAGGGCTTCTTAAACGAGAGCTTTAGCAGCTTAGCTGCTCTGCCCTTGGTCAATCCAAAAGCGCTTTCAGCTTTGCTTAAACAATTACCTGAACTTAACGACACCCAACAGCGGGAATGGGACCCTGTGCTCAATACCTTGCTCAGCGCAGTCTGGTTACAGGCTGGCTGTGGCTTAAGTGGCGCCTAGGAGTTAAAAAATGATGCCTGATTTTATGATGGAAGACTTTTACGATCAGCATTTTGCTAATTTAGCCCGCAGTTACCCTGAAGCTGATTTGCGCCAGATGGCAGACTTTATTGTTCAGGCTTTAGGCTTAAAAGCGGGGGAGCGAGTCTTAGATATAGGCTGCGGTCTGGGACGTTTAAGTTTGATTCTGGCTCAGCAAGGTTTTACGGTCACAGGCGTGGATGCCTGTAAAGCCTATATTCAGGAAGCTCAAGCAAAAGCGGATTCAGCTCAAAACATCAGGCAAAACATAGAGTTTATTCAAGCTGATGCCCGAAGCCTTTTACCCAACAAGCCTTATGATGCCGCTTTTTTCTGGCATACCAGTTTTGGCCACTTTAATCAGGACGCAGACAATTTGGCCCTGCTGCGCTCAGCCTTTAGCCAGCTTAGACCAAGCGGACGCCTATTGCTGGACTACCCCAATTTTTATCAGACGATTAGCCGATTTGAAGCTGAGTTCAAACAACACTACAGCTTACCCGAAGGCCCTTTAACGGTCATTCGCCACTCCCAGCTTGAACCTGAAGCCGGATTGCTTAAGCAAAACTGGGAATTCTGTTATGCAAACGGAGAACGCGCGACACGCCAGGGCAAACTCAAAATCTATTTGCCTGATCGGCTCATCAGCCTTTTAGACGCAGCGGGTTTTGACTTGTTAAGCAGCTATGGCAGTTCACAAGCAAAACCTTTTCATCTTAATCAATCACGCTGGATTGGCGTGTTGCAGCGGAGGGCCACATGATTCAGTATTTGGATTCTCCTGAACCGATTCAGCTAAATGCCTTATTTCGCCAACGTCTGTTTAAAGGGGAGCTGATTCAGGCAAGTGCCACCACAGCCAGCCTCAGTTTGGCTCAACGAGCTTATGAGCTTTTAAAAAGCGTGTTGGGTACGGCTTACCCAGATTCGCTTCATGAAATCTGGTCCCCCACTCGCCTCCATCAGGCCATTAGCCATGTTCGCCGAGAAGTCACTCAGGATCAGCTCTTACATGAGGCCTATGCCCAATTGCTCAAAGAGCTGGGTCTGGACTTCAGTCAATGGCGCATTGATCAGCCCAGGCTCAGAGCGGTCATCCCTGGCGCAGAGCGCTTAATAGCCGCTGCGCCGATGTACTATGCCCATCGCGATACCTGGTATGCCAACCCTGCAGCTCAGATTAATCTCTGGCTGCCTTTAGCAGATTATCTCGCTAATCAAACCTTTGTGTTTTGGCCCTCTGTTTTTGCTGAGTTAGTCAAGAATGACTCTGAAGCCCTCAACTACACAGACTGGAAGCAAAAGATCGGCTTTCAGAACCCTTCACCGCGTGATGGCGTATACCCTCGCGCTTTAGAACTGCCTAAAAGTATACCCACTGAATTTGCCTGCCGGCGAGGCGAGCTTCTGTTTTTTTCTGGTTCACAACTTCATCAGACTCGCCCAAATTCAGGCCCAGCGATTCGCTATAGCTTGGATCTCCGCCTGGTCTGCCTGGATGATCTGATTACCAGCAAAGGCGCCCCCGATCCAGACAATCACTCCCAGGGCAGTACACTGGATGACTATGTTTATCTCGGAGCGCTAAGCGATGCAAACCATGTTAAAAAGCCTTAAACAAGTTTGCATCCAACAACCCGAACAGATTGCTCTACAAAGCAGTGATGGGCGCTACTGGACTTATCAGGCACTTTGGGAGCAGGTCTCAGCAATCGGCTCTGGGCTTATTCAACAGGGCATCCAGCCGGGTGATCGAGTAGCGATCACTTATGGGCGTGAGCCTGAATTTATTCTGGCCTTACTTGGCTGCTGGTGGGCCGGTGCCGTCTGGTTGCCGATTGCCACTCTGCCAGAACAGCGTCAGAAGGATTTACTTAAACGAACTAAG
>CAJYHH010000444.1 GCA_913773825.1 Candidatus Sericytochromatia bacterium
GTACATGTTTAGCGACCGCAGAGATCATGGTTTGACAGTCAAGGTGTCAAAGGAAGGCGAGGGCACGGAAAGAAGCTTTCTCAGACCGCTCATTGAGTTGAAGCCCTGCTTGCGAAGCGTGGACAAAATCGAGCTGATCCCCGCATGAGCGTCAGCCCCAGCATGGGTTGTGTTGCAACGCCCGATTTTGCGCACGATCACCGCCGGCCTCAGATCCCGTTCAGCCTGGTTGTTCGTTGCACTCACATCTGGGTCATCCAGGTAGCGCAATAGATGCGGCAAATCCTTGAACAAAGCTGCGGCGAGTGCTTGGTTGCCTGGGTCGGACCAGCGCCGCTTGGGCGAAAGCATCCGGCTCAGGGATGCCTTGAGTTGCGCTGCCTTTTCCGCAAAGTCTGGGACCTCCCTTCGTCGACGGGCCAAGTCCATGGCTTCGGCGATCAGATACAGCAAATCGCGACCAAAGTTCGCTGCACCGCGGGTTTTGTCCTTGAGCAAGGTTTTCACATTTCTGACAAGGTGCAAGTTACACTTCTGCTTTTTCCACTGCTTCAGCAGCGCATGGCTGTAAGCGCCATGCCGATCACTCACCAACACTCCGGCAAACGTGGGCGTCAGCACGTCCAGGACCACGCCATGCCCAAAGCGCCGGTCGATCGTGTAGAGCGTCAACTCCGTGTTCCCAAAGACCCACAAGCAGGCATTCTCCGTGCCCACTTTCCAGCCTGTTCCGTCGGAGTGGACCGTCGATGCCTGACACAGCTTGGCTTTCAGGTCCTGATAGACAGGGTCAAGCTGCTTTCGCACCCGCTGAGACCCTTGCGCCAAGGCACCAGGGGTCACCTGAATGCCGAACAGCGTCTGACACAGCTCCGCAATCTGACGATAGGGCAGGCCATTTTCATGCTTGAGTTTGGCCGCCAGCGCCGCCAGATGCGGCCCGATCCCATGGGCTGCTGCGCCCGTCGCCGTCACGAGTTGCCCTGGAGCTTGGGCGCGAACTCGCTTCTGGCAGGCGGCACACCAGCCAGACTCAGTGTCAAACTGGGTCACTTCGGGCCGAATCTCCGGAAGATCTGTCTGCCAGTGACGATGCTGGCGCTTCTGTTTCAGCGGTCCCTGACAATCGGGACAGGCGTCCAAGGGGACGGGAATCTGGCGGTCAATCTGCTCCGGCGGCTCTCGATGCCGAAACGTGCCCTTGCCCGTCTGACGGCCCGGCTTTTTCTTTGGGCCCTTCGTGTCGCTGGATTTGCCAAACGGATGCGCTTGGCGTTTGCCTTTGCGGAGTTCGGCCAACACCTCCTCCATCTGCTTTTGAAGCGCTTCTCCCTGAGCTTCGAGCTCACGGACGCGCTTTTCGAGCACTTCACAGTTTGGACAGCGATTCGGGGTTTCCATGACTGGGTTTTCGGGCTCTCACGCTACACACTTGCTTCGGTCGCTAAACATATACCTGGCGGATCCCCGTTGCCTTCCGCCTGGTCCGGGCCAAATCGGACCCCTTGTATGTCAAAGACAATGTCCTGGTACGTCAGATCTTGCCGGAGATCCCCTGGCCAGAATGGGTTCAGACTAAGATTGTGTTGGCAGACTCGGCCTTTGCAGCCATTGAGACCTTTCAATTGCTGAAGAAATTGGGCTGGTTCTACGTGTTTGCCTGTGCCAAAACCTGGAATCTGTCCGACGGCCAGCACGTCAAAACCCATTTGGGCAAGCTCCAGAAAACCCAGTTCAAAAAAACATGGATTCCTCGACTCACAAACCCGCGAAAACGGCGTCTCTTCTACGTCCGCAAAGAACGCCACGTCCTCAAACATCTGGGTGAAGTCACGATGGTTTTTACAAAATTGGGGCGCAACGCCAGCCTCAAAGCCACGCGTGTCCTCGTGACCAATCTCCCGGAACCGCTGACGGCACGTGACGTCTTGCTGATTTACCAGAGACGTTGGATGATTGAAGTTCTCTTTAAAGAGCTTAAAAGTGGCCTGGGAATTGGGCAGCACCAGGTCACGAAGGATGCTGGCCGTGTCGAGCGTTCGGTCAGTCTCTGCTTGATGTCTTATCTTTTTCTGATGCGTTGGCATCTTGAAGTCGAAGGGAGTACCGGCAAAGCCTGGAGTTTGTTTGCTTCCAGGCAACATTTGCTGTGGACTTTGATCGAGGACCGATTGGCCCATTCTGGTAAACCTGGGGTCTCTAAGCTACACTACGAAACGAGGAGAGCCGCATGACATGCAAACTTTGTGATTAATAGATATATGTCTCAAAAGAAAAAAAGGAAATAATAGATTGTCATTATTTACTCTTGAATTATCCAGTAAATATATGTTTGGTAGGATTATCACAAATAAACCGCCCTACCAAATGGAGTTTGTTCATCCCAGAGGTGCTCAAAAGATACTTCCTGTGCCAGGGATTCTTAGAGTATATTGTGATCCATTTACCAATTTGAGTTTTGCTGCTGGTAACCCTGTGATGTCTGAATCAGTCTATAATAGGGTTGAAAAGCATCTAGGTAGATTAGATACTATTGCACTACACTATGAAGACTCAACGTTTCTTATGATTCAGCCACCTATGTTGAAAATCCCTCAAGGTGTTAAACTTGGCAGTTTTATTAAACAGCTCCCTAAAGTGCCTCCTGTTTTTATGTATTATGAATCAACTCATTTTTCGGTATTTTCAGAGGAATTTTGTAATTTTATAAGCGATATTCGGCTAAAAGGGGTTAAATTTGTACCTCATAATGGTTAATTAAGAATGAATCTGTATTTTATTGAACATAATTTTGGTTTTGAACATGATTATAATTATGTGAATTCTATTGATTGGATTCCTTATACACATGAGGCAAAATCACTTCCTGTGAAAAAATTAAAAGGCCAAAAAGGCCATGCCTTTAATAGTAGTTATTTCCACAAGAATAAACATTTTTATGTTGAATCTCTTTTTTGGCCAGATGGCTTTTATGAATTGGAGGATTTATTATTGTCTGGTGGCAATAATGCTGAATGCGGGTTGTTTGAAAACAATATTGTAATGTTTAGGGTTAACCCGGTGTCTCCCAGTTTTAGTAAGCCTTTTCCAAATTATCGTGAAATTTCAACGCAAAAACCAGGTGACCTTTATTACTTTACTAAGTATAAGGAAACTAACTTTCGGCTTGTGGACCAAGTGTTTTTTAATAGAATTCAAGAAAATGGATTAAAAGGTCTACAATGCGTTTTACGTTGGGATGGTAATGTGTCATATCCTACATTAATTTAGAATATCATCACTTATCTTTTGAGGATATTTTTACGAGCATAGAATTATGGACTCGGAGCAGTTCTGACGGAGTAGATTTTCTTAAGTCTCATCGACCAGTTCTTTGCCCATAACGCGGCTGAGGTTGGTGCGCTCAAAAAGCTGAACGCCTATCTGACGTTCAAGCTCGCGATAAGTCCAGCGGCAGTCTATGGCCTGTTGCTGGTAAAAGAGCCTGGCTTTTTCGTCTTTTACCTTTATCAGGATACGATAATGAGTCCAACTCAATTCGGAACGCACTGCGTTCCATTTTGGGAAGAGCAAATAAAATGTGCGAACATATCTTAGATTTTGCTCAGTAAAGCCCTTTCCGTATTCTTCTGTTAACCTATTAGCGATCGCTTTTAAAAGTGATTTTCCGTATTCTGCGCGTTGTTTGCCATTTTGTTCTTCTTCAACAATGACTTTCCCGATCTGCCAGTAAGCCTGAACCATTTCGGCATTCACCGCTTGATAGGCGCGGTTTCGTGCGCTTTCCAGAATTTCTTTGATAGAGCTGTAAACACGTTCCATCTCAGCCAGAGAGGGCGATTGTTCAGAATTGGGAGTTAAAGCTTTTTTGCGTGGCATGGCGACCCTCCTTGATTCTGACTTTTAGTATAGAACTTTCAGGCTGTTTTAGCGCATCAAAAAAGGCCCAGCGCTTAAGCTGGGCCTTTGTCAGTTCAGTTTAAAACTATTGCTTCATGAACTGGCGCAGAACGGTCTGGAGAATACCACCATTGCGGTAGTAATCCACTTCAACCGGAGTGTCGATACGGCAGGTGGTTTCAAAGTGAACTTCGCTGCCGTCTTCTTTCGTGACATTGACAACGACAGTCTGGCGCGGCTGCAGTTCGTTGGTGATGGAGATCGTAAAGCTCTCTTTGCCGGTCAGACCGAGCAGGTCGGCGTTCTGGCCGTCTTTGAACTGCAGCGGCAGCACGCCCATGCCAACCAGATTGGCGCGGTGGATGCGCTCGAAGGACTCAGCGATAACCGCTTTGACGCCCAGCAGCATGGTGCCTTTGGCTGCCCAGTCACGAGAAGAACCTGTACCGTACTCTTTACCGGCCAGAATCACCAATGGGGTGTTGCTGGCTTTGTAGAGCTGAGCGGCATCATAGATAAACATCTGCTCATTGGTTGGCAGGTAGGTGGTGTAGCCACCTTCGGTGCCAGGGGCCATCTGGTTTTTCAGACGGATGTTGGCAAAGGTACCACGGGTCATGACTTCGTCATTGCCGCGACGTGAACCATAAGAGTTGAAGTCTTTGGGTTCAACGCCGTGCTCGCGCAGATACTGAGCGGCAGGAGTACCAACTTTGATTGAGCCAGCGGGAGAGATATGGTCAGTGGTGATTGAGTCACCAACTTTAACCAGCACTTTTGCGCCTGCAATGCCGCTGATCTGACCGGCTTCTGCGGCCATATCGGTGAAGTAGCCAGGGTGGCGGATATAAGTGGAATCTTGATCCCAGTTATACAGCTCACCGGGGGTGACGGGGATCGCGTTCCACTGCTCGTTGGAGCTGGCCACGTTGTTATACATCTGGGCGTACACATCGGGGCTCAGAGCTTCCTGCATATGAGACTGGATCTCTTCGTCAGTCGGCCAGATATCTTTGAGGTAGACGGGCTGACCGTCAGAACCGGTGCCGAGTGGGTCTTTGGCCAGGTCAAGATTGACGGTGCCAGCCAGGGCATAAGCGACAACCAGGGGCGGAGAAGCCAGGAAGTTGGCTTTAACACTCTGATGAACACGACCTTCAAAGTTGCGGTTGCCGGACAATACGCTGGCGGCGACTAAGTCACCTTCTTTGATGGCGGCTTCAACAGCGTCAGGCAGGGGGCCGGAGTTGCCGATGCAGGTCATACAGCCAAAGCCAGTCAGGTCAAAGCCGAGCTCGTTCAGGAAGGGCGTCAGGCCGGAGCGATTAAAATACTCCTGAACCACGCGCGAACCGGGCGAGAGCGAGGTTTTGACGTAGGGCTTAACTTTAAGACCTTTTTGAACCGCTTTTTTAGCCACAATGCCGGCACCCAGCATTACGCTGGGATTAGAGGTGTTGGTGCAGCTGGTGATGGCTGCAATCACAACATCGCCGTGATGCATTTTGACTTCTTCAGCTTCGCTTTTAAAGGTGCCAGCATTGTCGAGCTGGTCAGCCTGCAGAGAGAAGCCTTTGGTTGCAACGGTGCTCACCAGAGCTTCCTGGAAACCGGCTTTCATGTCGGTCAGCAGAATGCGGTCCTGGGGACGTTTGGGGCCAGCAAGTGTGGCAACCACGGTGCCCATGTCGAGTTCGAGGGTGTCAGTAAACACCGGATCGGGTGTGGCGTCAGTGCGGAACAGACCCTGAGCTTTGGTGTAGGCTTCAACCATTTTGACGGTTTCAGTTGAACGGTTGGTGCGCTCGAGGTAGTACAGGGTGACGTCATCAACGGGGAAGAAGCCCATGGTGGCGCCGTATTCAGGTGCCATATTGGCGATCGTGGCGCGGTCCGGCAGGCTGATGTTGCTCAGGCCTGGGCCGTAGAATTCCACAAACTTGCCGACCACACCTTTAGAACGCAGCATCTGCGTAATCGTCAGGGTCAGGTCGGTGGCGGTAATGCCTTCGTTGAGTTTGCCGGTCAGCTTAAAGCCAACCACTTCGGGGATCAGCATATAAATCGGCTGGCCGAGCATAACGGCTTCGGCTTCGATCCCGCCTACACCCCAGCCGACAACGCCTAGGCCGTTGATCATGGTGGTGTGTGAGTCGGTGCCGACCAGTGAGTCGGGGTAAGCGACGGTGTCGCCATCAACGGTTTTGCTCCAGACAGCTTTGGCGAGGTATTCCAGATTGACCTGGTGGACAATGCCACGGCCAGGGGGAGTGACGCCAAAGTTGTCAAAGGCCTGCTGGCCCCAGCGCAGAAACTCATAACGCTCGCTATTGCGCTCAAACTCAACTTCCATGTTTTTGTCGAGTGCTTTGCTGCTGCCGAAATAATCCACCTGAACGGAATGGTCAATGACCAGGTCAACGGGGATAATCGGATTAATTTTTTTCGGGTCACCACCCATACGAGCCATTGCGGCACGCATCGTGGCCAGGTCGACAACAGCGGGAACGCCGGTGAAGTCCTGTAGAATGACGCGAGCGGGCATAAACGGAATTTCCGCTTGAACCGGTGCGCTGGGGTTGTAGGTTGCCAGCTTTTTGACATCTTCTTCGGTGACGATGTAACCGTCACAGTTTCTGAGTACTGATTCCAGC
>CAJYHH010000445.1 GCA_913773825.1 Candidatus Sericytochromatia bacterium
AACAGCGCCTTATTCAGGCCCTGGCTCCGGTTTATCGTCAGGCTGCCAGCACGGCTGACACAGTGCTTCACCCAGAAGATGGTTTTAGTCTGAGTTAACAGTTTTTAGGTTCGCTATAGGTTGAATCATCCCGTTTTAAGCTACAATTGTTCAGGGCAGTGAGGTTGGCGGGAATGAATGAATCCGGGGCAGAGATGCTGTTATCTGAGGCTGAGCTTGAGAAGATCTGTGTACTCTTCGAAGCTGTCGCTGGCCGTCAGGCCCGTGCTTATTCGCCTGAACAGATCAGTCGCTCTGTTATGCAGCGTCAGCAATTGACCCGGCAGTCCAGTTTTGAAGCGTATTTAGCCTCATTAGAACCCGCATCAGAAGAAGTTCAAAGATTAGCTTCTGCGCTGTTTAGCGGGAGCACAGGTTTTTTTTACGACTCTCAGGCTTTTACGCTGCTCGCTGAACATGTTTTACCTGAATTATTGACTCAGCCAGGCCCTGATCTGCGAATCTGGATCACGGCCTGTGCCAGTGGCGAAGAAGCTTATTCCCTGGCGATGCTGCTGGATTCTTTGACAAAAGATTTTGCCCAAACCGGTCAAGTCAGTCGAGGGTGGCAGATCTTTGCTACCGATACAGATCGACGAGCGATTCAGCAAGCCGCTTCAGGTTGTTATCATGAAGCTATTTTGCCGCTTCAGTTTCAAACCACTCAGTTTAAAGCAGAGCACTGGGAGCGTTATTTTGAACGCCAGGGTGATCAAATTCAGGTGATTCTGAAACTGCGCGAACAAGTCATCTTTGCTGTACATGATCTGTTTCAGGATCCGTCACTGGGCCATATGGATTTGCTGTTTTGCCGCAATCTCCTTAAAAATCTGCGTCAGGATTATCGCCAGCGCCTGTATCAGCTATTTAGTTTTGCTTTGAGTCCCAAGGCTTATTTGCTGTTAGGACCTGATGAATCTTTGCCAGAAGACACAGGTTTTGAGAATTATGGGTCAAAATTGTCGCTCTATCGCCGTCTGCCAGACGCTGATTTACTGAAGCTCAACCGGACGGTTTATCAGGTAAAGCCTCAGAGTATCTCAGCGCAAGCGCCTGAAAAGCAGACTCAGGCGCTTGATACCTATCACCCTGATTCAACGCTGGCTCTGCAGGCCATTTTTAACAGTAGTCATGAATCTATGATGTTGTTAGATACCCAGCTGATGATTCAGGCTTTTAATCCTGGTTTTGTACGCTGGACTGAAAATGCTGAGCTGCTTAAGCCACAGATTGGCATGAGTATTCTGGATATTTTGCCGGCTGCCATGCGCGATTCGTTTTATCAGCAGATGTGTCTGATTTTGGCTGAGGGTCGCACAATTGAAGTTGAGCGTGTATTTAAAAATTCTCAGGACGAAACTTTTTGGTATGTGGTGACCCGCAGCCCTGTTTATGATGCCGAAGGCCTGATTACAGGCATCTGTGTGACTGCTCGCGATATCAGTGAAC
>CAJYHH010000446.1 GCA_913773825.1 Candidatus Sericytochromatia bacterium
GGCCTACTTAATAAATTTAAGTAGGCCTGTTTTTATTAACCGCTTGAGATAAGCGCTGTACTAAAAACAGGTATTCAAATAAAAATAAAAGCGCTTATAGATCCAGCAAACGATCCAATACTTTTGCAATCGTTTTGTTCACAGCCCCATAAGGGTGCTGAAGCTTAAGCTTTTCAAGATGGGGAATCGCCTTTTTACTGCCTTGCAGACCCAAAGCGTGAATCGCCTGCTCTTTGACCATCACAGCCGGATCTTTTAATGCCTGCAGTAAGAGGGGATAAACCTGACGTTCAGCCCCTTTAACCAGCCCTAAAGCTCTGACAACTTCAAAACGAACTTCCCAGTTATCATGACGTAATAAACGTGCCAACACTTTAACCGAGCGGGCATCGCCAAATACACCGATTGCTTGAACTAAATTGCTGATCAGAGCCGGGCGAGTTTCTTGTTTGAGCATCACGCTGATCTGGCGCAAGGCATCTTCATCTCCCACAAGCCCAAGCGTTCGAGCCGCGTTTTTAACCACATAAACATTTGAATCGCGTAAGGCTTTTAAACAGAGATCACGTAGATTCTGATTCGGTCGACGTAAACGTTGAGCAATGTCATGCAGCGCCATCGCCGCATTAATTCTCACCAACTCTGAAGGATCTTTTAGCGCCATCGCCAAATGCGGAACAGACTGTTGATCACCCAGTGCCCCAATTGCAGAAATGACGCTGACGCGAACATTTTCGTTATAAGCCCGCAGCTGTTTAGCCAACTCTGGAATCGCAGCGCGATGATTACGCAGGCTGAGTACCGTTGCAGCTTCAATTTTGACGTGATCATCAATATCATGAAGTAATTCCATTAGCAATTCCGGCACACGTGGATCATCATAAGCTGTTAAGGTCAAAATTGCGCTGCAGCGCACCACAACTTTATCGTCTTTGCGCGCCAGAGCCAATAAACTCTCAAGGCCGTCTGCTCCAGATTGATAAGTAAAGTAAACGGTGCAGTACCAACGGGCCTTCCAGCTTTTACTTTCAAGATAATTCAGTACGTCTTCATGAGAACTCGGTGGCTCAAGTTTGGTAAAAATTAACTCACTCAGCTTGTCTAAGGGCATTTGCCGCAAGGCCCAAGAAGCACTTAAACGCACATCAAAGCTAGAATCACTGCTCAGCACATGAAACAAGGGCTTAAGCGCTTCTGAACGCCGTAAAAAGCCTAAGACCCAGGCTAAATTTTTACGGACTTCTTCTTCAGCTGTAATTAAGGCTTCTAGCATCAAAGGCAGCACCAGATCTACTTGTTGAGAAAGTTGCTGAACAGTCTCATTAAGCAGATCCAGATCATCTGTTTTAAGCTGCTGAATTAAACGCAGTAAACGCTCACGGTCTTCAAGACCTAATATCGGAGCGAGAACTTGTTCACCGGTTGTCTGACCGGCCTGAGAAGGCGTCACTTGCATCTTAAGGCTTGCGCAAAGGCTGAATATTAACGACACGTCCGTCTTTCATTTCAAGTTCAGCCATCAGGCCTGAACCTCGAAAGACAAAAGCATCTCCAACACGTAAAGACATCTGGCAAGCCGCGCGTTTAACCAAAGCACCACTTGAAAAAGCAGCCTCTTTTGCAATATCCATCACGGTATTCGGAATATTCTCAAGCAGAGGCTGTAACTCACGCTGGCTTAATTGCTCAAGCGGGCGGTTCTGCAAATGTTTTTGCAGCAAATCCACCGCATCAGGCGTCGATAATGCAGCATTTAGTTCCTGACTCAGTAGATCAGTAAACAACATCGAAACTGAAGCTCTCAAGCGCACTTCGCCTTGAAGCTCAATCTCCGACATAGTCGCTGCCGGCTTGGCAGACTCCGCCGTAGCAGAAGGCCGCTCACTCATGGGCCTTAGCCAGCACCTTTCTGGAAGCGAGCCATCATCTTACGAACAATCGGCACGTTTTCAAGCTTTTTGAGCGGTACCAGTAAAATACCTTTAAACATATTACGCTGGAAATCTTTTTCTTCTTCAATACGCCCAGCGACAAAACGATCTGTATTGGAACGCGCATGTTCTTCAGAAAAGCCCGTAACTTCGCCGGTTGCTTCCCAAATACCGTCATTAACAGCGTATTTTAGCTTTTGCTCAAGTTGCTTACTGAACTCAATGCGTTTTTGATAGTTTTTGTAATAAATCGAGAGCATAAACAGCGCGCCACCTAAGGCATAGCTGGCCAGCTTCATCGAATAACCCACATTGAGTTTGCCATAGATAATTTCAGAAGAAATCACTTTTAGAGCTTCAGCCATCATCTTGGGGTCATCATCATGAGGAGAGACCGCCATCAGGCTGGTCACCAGCATCTTAATCGCACCCTGCGTCTGAATATCGTTTTCTTTGGCAGCCTGCATCGTTCCCTGAATAATTTCACGGACAATTTCGCGATACTGCATTGAAAGAATATCCGGGGCATCAGCCATGGCTTCAATCGACTGATTCAACAAGGTCTTTTGCATATTGGGACCCATGCCGTTTTCGCCATTGGGATCAGCATTGGCTGCAACAGCTGTAAACACCGCCGCACCAACAGCCCCCAGACTGTACATCGAAATTTGCTCACGAACGCTGCGTTCCTGAGCTTTGGCGCTCGCCTGGGTTGAGGTACTAGGCTGGAACATGTCCTGGGTTTGACCATCAAGTACAGGAGCGCCTTTAAGCATACCCAGGCTATTGCGACGACCATCAGCTGCAGCTGACTGCACAACTGGAACACCGCCACCGGTAACCGCCGGGACACCGCCAATCCCTTCAGGAACACCACCGCCACCGCCTTTTTTACGGCCTACCTGACGAGGCCGACGACGACGACTGTTTTGGTTATCATCATCAGAATCTTCTTCATCACGCTCACGGTCTTTTTTACGCTTGACCTTATCGTCGCGATCTTCTTTCTGATTGGTGTCTGTTTCTTTATTACGGGTAATGGTTGAAGAGGGGTTGTAATGATCGCCTTTAAACTGGGCAGATTCTTCACCCGGTGGCTTAACGTCAAGCTGATGACGCGTTGCCTGTTCACTTTTGTAAGTCTGGGTCTCGCCATGCGGGGTTGCTGCCTGGGTACCACCCTGATTGCCTTTGACCAGTTCGCTTTTGGCGACAGGATTATCGAACTGGGTTTTGGTTGTTGCAGAATTGCCGTCTTTAGACGCAGCCTCAGTATGACCACGGGCATTTGTTTCCGTCGTCTGCGCATTGGTACTGTTACGCTGAATTCTGGTAACCGCCATAGACAGATGCTCTCCTCAGCTTGACAAGCCTTTTTGATACTACTTAGTTCATCATACACAAAGCGCGACGAATCTTCAATTCTGGTGCGCAATCCACACAGAAAAAGAAGCTTTTCGTCGCGCTGATTTAAGATTAGATCACGGACGTAATATCCCAAATATCTTTGGCATACTCCGTAATCGTGCGATCACTTGAAAATTTCCCAATCCGCGCCACGTTTAGAATCGCTTTAGAAGCCCAGTCCCGTGGCTGATTAAACAGCTTACCCACTTCAACCTGGGTATCGATGTATGACGGGAAGTCTGCCAAATGGAAATACGGATCCTGAGTGGTCAGGGTCTGGAACAGCCATTCGAATAATCCCGGCTCATCGTTACAAAACATCGTGGAATTAAACGTATCAACAACACGTTGAACATTGGGGTCCTGCTCGTAGTATTTCCAAGGCTCATAACTATCAGCTGCGCGCATCGCGTTAATTTCATCAGCTTTAAGGCCAAAGATAAAGATATTGTCGTCGCCAACTTCTTCGCCGATTTCAATGTTGGCACCATCCAGCGTACCAATCGTTAAGGCACCGTTCATGGCAAATTTCATATTGCCTGTACCCGATGCTTCTTTACCAGCGGTAGAAATCTGTTCGCTCAGATCAGCTGCCGGAATAATTTTTTCGGCTAAAGAAACACGATAGTCAGGAATAAACACGACTTTAAGCTGATCACCCACCCGCTCATCGCGATTGACTACTTTTGCTACTGAATTAATCAGTTTAATAATCTGTTTAGCGGCCCAATAACCCGGCGCAGCTTTACCCGCAAAGACATAAGTACGCGGTACAATCAGATTTTTACGGTCTTCAACAATCGTCAGATACTCATGAATCACATGCATCAGACATAACAGCTGGCGCTTGTATTCATGCATACGTTTAATCTGCACATCAAAGAGCGAAGTTGGGTCGACGCTATAACGCGTCGATTCTTTAATTACTTTGGCCAGAAGACGTTTATTTTCGGCTTTAATTGCCATAAACTCGTCCTGGAAAGTAACATCCTGATGATAAGCCTCAAGCTTTTTTAACTCACTGAGATCGGTAATCCACTGTTTGCCAATCCGAGTTGAAATCGAACTTGCCAGCTTGGGATTTGCCTTAAGCAACCAGCGACGTGGAGTAACCCCATTGGTTTTATTATTAAATTTTTCGGGCCAGAGCTGATAAAACTCAGGCACCAGAATCTCTTTAATCAGCTCTGAGTGAAGATCAGACACACCATTAACTGAATGACTGCCAATAATTGCCAGGTGGGCCATCCGCACTTGACGACTGTCTTCGCTGCCTTCCAGCAATGAGACGCGCTGTAAGGATATCGGATCGTCCTTCCAGACGGTTTCAGCCATTTTCATAAAGCGACGGTCAATTTCATAAATAATCTGAAGATGACGCGGTAGAACTTTTGCCATCAGCTTAACAGGCCATTTTTCAAGCGCTTCAGGCATCAGCGTGTGATTAGTATAGGCCAGTGTGCGTGTGGTCAGATCCCAGGCTTCTTCCCACTGCAGGCGATATTCATCGACTAATAGACGCATCAGTTCAGCAACTGACAGCGCCGGGTGGGTATCGTTAAGCTGCATGGCGGCTTTATCCGGCAGCTGACGAATATCAAAGCCCTGGCGTTCAAAGCTCCGCAGAATATCGCGAAGTGCGCAGGCCACTAAGAAATATTCCTGAACCAAGCGCAGTTCGCGTCCTGACTCAACTGAGTCAGAAGGATAAAGCACTTTAGAAATGGTTTCGCTGGAGATTTTTTGTTCAACTGCGCGGATATAGTCACCCTGGTTAAAAATCTTCATGTCAAATTC
>CAJYHH010000447.1 GCA_913773825.1 Candidatus Sericytochromatia bacterium
GTCTGTTGGCATGCCATCAGCAGAAGATTGGCAATATTAATGGCCTGAGCTGAGCTGGAGGCCTCAATCACGGGCTGGTGTAAATCCTGGTCTTGAACATCGTCAAAAAGGTCTGCTGCCGCATAAAAATAAGCACAGGCTGCTGTTAAGGGCAGAACCCAGTCGGACTCACCTGTTTTTAGATCTTCGGCCAGAAGCCAGGCATAGACGGGGGGCGCCGGGCGTAAGGATTGGGCCTTGATAGTTTTGGCTAAGGCTTTTTCGAGTAGGAGCAAGACAGGCGCGTCTGAATGTTGCTGACGCATGTCTTCGAGACAGTATTTCAGGAGAGTTTGGTTTTTGAGCTGAAAATCGGAGTTTTCCATCGACTTGGCTTTGCCCATTTACGAGGTAGCTGGTTCGCTGATTGAATTACTTTACCATATTTACGGTTTTTTATCCAAATCCCTGTCAATTCTGACAGGGACTTGGTCAAATATACCTTATTTAGGTCTTAAGGACTAAAGGGCTGCGGCGTCACAGGAGGATTCGGATGGTAAGGGCTAAACGGCTGCTGGCTTGGATCTTGGGGATTCATCGTATACAGCGTTTCTTTATCGTCAATTTCGTCATCAATGAGGGAATACTGCAGGATCGAATCTCTTAAATTATCCATTGTTACGCCTCCAGGCAATGCTTTTTGATTTTTGAACCTATGGGTGCTGAAATCTTTTCATTTGGTCGGAATAACAAATATCCCTAACAAATGCTCCAAAAACAAAACAGTGCCCATTGATTGCTTGGATGTTAAACAGAAAAAACGCATGGCGTTAGACTGCTTGACATCAATTAAAAAATGGACAGCAAGATTGCTTTCAGATGATTTCAGGGACTGATGTGATATTAGCAAAAATCAAAGCTTTAAATCAATAGGAATTTTGGTAATTTTATTATCGTAATCCATGACATTTTTGCGACGGCGAATCAAGCTTCATAAAGAAGGACTTACATAAAGGAAAGCAGATTTCTTATACTGAAGGTATCTTTAAAGTCGGCAGTTCTATCTGAATGAATGCAATTCCATCTACTCGTCCAGATGACACGATAATTCGCGTATTCTGTGTCGATGACCATGCGATTTTCCTCGAGGGTCTGAGGGCTTTTTTTGGCATGATGGCCAATCGTGGGGAGCGCATTGCCTTTGCTGGCAGCGCTCAGGATAGCCAGAGTGCGCTCTCGCAGATTACGCTGGTGCGTCCAGATATTCTGCTGCTGGACGTTTGGTTATCGCGTAAACCAGGATTTACAGGTCTGGATCTTTTGCGCAATCTGCGCAGCAACCAGATTGATATTCCCGTTATTGCTTATAGTGGCCTGTTGCTCTCAGAGGCTCAGCTACTTGAATTTCTTGAGCTTGACCTTGATGGTTATTTGCTTAAAGACGGCAATCCCCAGACTGTACTTTCCGCTGTTTTACAAGTCATGCAGGGTAAATCGTTTTTCTGTCCTGAGATTGAACCCATCCTCAAGCGAATTCGCGCCAAAATTGCTAAAAATATTGAGAGTTATGCCATTTTGCCGTTTCATCTTTTGTCCCAGCAAGAACGAACGGTTTTACAGCATATTCTTAAAGGAATATCTCGGAAAGATATCGCAGAATCGCTGAATATCACCCGCAGCAGCATCGATACTTATCGTCGGAGAATTTTTCAGAAGCTGGGAATTCAGGATTTTGCCGAGCTTGATATTCCTCAGGTTCTTAATCAGCTGACGCTTCACGACAATTCTCCACGTAGCTAAACTGTTTTTTTAAGTCTTTAACTTAAATCTTCAAGTTCTGCGTGGCGTATTTGTCTTTTTTGTTGGTTAAATCGACTGTAATTCCTTAAACAGGCATCACTTAGAATCAGGTGGCGAGTGGTTTTGACCTATGTTTAGGCCTCGATCTGACAGCTTGTCATGGTTTGCTGAGTTCTATTAAAAGATCGTTAAATCTTACAATGGCTGTATACAGCTTAAGCACTCGTTTTTTTTGCTTTATTTAATCTGGCTTAATATTCATTTTGGGGGATGCCATGACATTTTGTCGTGGTGTCGGAATTTATACTGTTATCAGGTTTAGTTTATCCGCGTACAGGGTCAGGGATAGGGACATTCAGATGAACCCTGTAAACGGTAAACACAAATACGCACGCCCTTAACGATCGAATCAGCCTCAGGCAGGAATACAGCCCGGTAACGGGACTGTAAGCATAGCCTGAAAAATTGAGAACTGTTTTTTGAAACACGTTTTTAACCTGTTTCCCGTATGAGTTTCGGGTCTAGCAGGCTTTGTATTTATTTGAATTTACAAAATTTTCGACGACAAAAACAAGTTGTAGCCTTATGTTTGGCAGGATTTCTTAAATGATGAAGACACTTGCTCCGATTAAAACCAATCAAATCACTTTACTGATGATTCAAGATGAGCCGACGCTTTCACCTATTTTGCGGCAAATGCTTGAAGACGAACAGATGCTGATCAAGACAGCTAGCAGCGCTGCTGATGCGCTTGAGTTGATTGAGACGCAAACGCCTCAACTCATTCTGGCTGATTTGGATTTGCCTGGCCTTGATGCTTTTGCCCTGCTTGAGCAGCTTAAATTCCAGCTGCCCCAGACGCCTGTTGTGTTTTTATCTGCCCCGCTGGCCGAAGCTGAGATTCTTCAAGGTTTTGATCTCGGAGTTGAAGACTATATTATTAAACCTGCCCGCCCTGTTCAGATTTTAGGCCGGATTCGCAAATCATTGCCCCGCCAGACTGTTGCTGCTGATCTCATGGACTTTACTGCTTTTACAGGCCGAACTTCGAGCTCAGCTATGGATTTGCCCTACCCCTGGAGCCTCGAAAGCCTTAACCGTTCTGCACGTACTTTGTTTGACCTGCAGCGTGACAGCGCTTAACGTTTTATCGATTTTAGAGCTTATCTTGGTTGCTTAGTAGCCGTAAAGCCGGCTTTTTTCTTCATCTAGTAACTGATTTGCGATCAGGATGCAGGACGGTTTTAATTCTTGCTCAACAGCCTGCCAGTCACAAGTTGGAATCTGAAACTGCTGAAGATATTGGCTTTGTAACTGCAGCATGTGTATACGTTGGGCTGTTGCTGGATGAGTTGCATCAAGCCGCTGTTGATCACGACTCAATAAACGCCGTCTTCTTTCTCGCTCGCTGTCAGGCAGATCATTCCAGCGTTTAAGCAAACAAGTAAATAGATCCTGAGCTGAATTTTAGGGATGTTTTAATAATTGTTGACGCATTTCGTCCCGGAATAAATCTTCCGCAGCCATTTTTTCAAGCAGCTTCGTAAAAGCTTCTGGGCCGGAGAACGGAGCTCCAAACAAGTCTGCC
>CAJYHH010000448.1 GCA_913773825.1 Candidatus Sericytochromatia bacterium
ACTGGAGTTCAGACGTGTGCTCTTCCGATCTGTCTTACTTGTCAGACGCAGGCCAGCGCCCGGAGGTTTCAGCGCGATTGGGCCCAAAGTACATTATAGCACCCTGATCGGCAGGCCTTGCCCGAAAACCGTACTGAAAGCCTGGATCCAACCGCGTGATTTTGATCTTTGTCTGAGCAAAATCACAAATTTATTGACAGAACCTTGGATTCCGCCTAAAAAAACAAACCCACAGAGGGTTCTGTGGGTCGATAGCGTTTGAGAAAAGAGAGAGATAAATCTTATTTGCCGAGGCCGACGAACTTGCCGATCTCGCTGAGAACGGAACCAACGCCGTTGCTCTTGCCCTGCAGCAGCTTGCTGGTGACAAGTTTGTTCAGCTCAGCATCGCTGGAGAGAGCCATCTGCTGTTCCTGGGGGGTAACCAGATTCCAGATCTGGGTGGCATAAGTTTTTTCTTCATCCGTGCACCAGCCGTCAAGCAGAGCTTTGATGGCGAGCGTGCGGTGCTCAAGGGGAGAACCTGCAAAAGCCTGCTGAACTGAAGTGCCTTTGAGAGAATCCGTGACAGCTGAGTCAGCTTTTGAACCGCGATAGCCGCCGGCCTGCTGAATCTTGCTGACAATCTGCTGAGACATGCCGTTGTTCATCATCGGCTGACCGGTCATGGGGTCGATCATGGGCTGGCCGGTCATGGGGTCGATGACGGGGGTGCCAACGGTGCCGTAGCCAGTGCCGGTGCCGTAGCCAGTGCCATAAGCGGTACCGGTGCCGTAGCCGGTGCCAGTCTGAGGATAAGTGGTGCCGTAGCCGGTACCCGTCTGGGGGTAAGCGCCAGCGCCGGTGCCGTAGGGATCAGCATAACCAGTGCCGGTGCTGGGGTAAGCGCCTGTGCCGGTGGCATAAGGGTCAGCGTAACCAGTGCTGGTGCCATAACCGGTGCCAGTGCCACCAGCGTAACCCATGTTAGGGTCAGCGTAGCCAGTGCCGGTGCCGGGCATAACGCCAACGCCAGCCTGATTGGGCATGGTCAGGTTGCGGGGGCCGCCGCAGCCAACGAGGGAAGTGGTGCTGGCGAGAAGAATGATGGTCAGAAGTGCTTTTTTCATTTTTTTGTTCCCTTATCTCAAACGCTTTTCGTAATAAGTTTGTAGACGCGACCCACAAAATCCTTTCTTATCCTTGGGTTAAGTCGAGAGTAAAGTGGACTTAAGAAAAAACTTTTTTAAACAAGTCTATTTTTTGCGCTTTATCACCCTAAAAAGTGACAGACAACATATTCATTAATAGACGATCTTTATCTCGATCTGCCGGGCTTATTTTAAGCAGTCTGCGACTTGCTTATATGTGCTGATAAAAAGTTCTATAAAAGAGATTTGATTCAGGCGCTCATCATCCAAAAGAATAGATATCATGCGCGATGCTCAGGACTTGGCCTTTGATCATTTCTCCGGTAATATGTCCAGTATGAAAGTAGCACCCATTCTTCTCTTTATGGCAGCCCTTCTTGCACTGGCCCCTCAGACGGCCCAGGCTCAGGACAATCTGCCCCCTCAGCAAAGTTTTCCGATTCTGACACCCGATCCGCCGAAGCCCAAAACCCAGAGTTTTTCGATCTCCTTTATGGATCAGGGCATTAGCAGCATTTCGCGCTCGATTATGATGCGCTTGAACTACCGCCAGCTCTTTGCAACCAATGAATCCCGCAGTGACGGTTATGTGCTGAGCGCTCACTTTCATCATCTCTTTGGTACCCATCCTTATTTGATGAGTTCGGGTATCACCAATACAGCGGGTATCTATCCTAATTACAACGAACTTGGCGTCGGTTTTGGTTATCGCTGGGCTTTTGAAAACTTTGCGGTAATCCCTCAGGCTCATTTCCGCGATCAATTTGCCTTTGGCACCAACGCCAATCACCATCTGATTGGTTTTGAGCCTGGTGTTCGTCTGGAATACTGGATTTATCCCGAAGTGGCGCGTCTGTCAGTGGATTACGGCTTTAATGTCCCGTTTGTCCATCTGGCCAATACACAAAGCAATATTTCACCCTTTACGCTTAGCCTGCATCGCGTTTATACAGAGCTCAGCTATCGCTTAGTTGAAAATTTCGACATTCTCGCTGGCTTTTACTGGTGGCAAGTGCCTTCTCAGCTGGGGAGTGGCGGGATTACTGACGCGACCATTTCTAACGTCACAGGCTTTCAGATTGGCGCGGGCCTGACGTTTTAGCACCGTTTAAAAAGCTTAATTCAGAGAGCCCGTTCTGTTAACGGGCTCTCTTGCTGTTTAACTATTTAGCGGTATTCGCTAAACTCACCCCAGCTGGCCTGTGCAGCCTGAAGTAAATCTTCGGGTTTGAGAAACAGCTGCAGGCCCCGCACACCGGCTGAAATGGCAATCTGGTCATACAGCTGGGCCAGTTCATCAAGATAAACCGGGAACTGTTTGCGCCCGCCCAAAGGGGACACACCGCCTCGGATATAACCTGTTAGGGGCTGAACTTCCTTCAGCGAAACCAGCTCAACCCGCTTATTCTGGCTGACACGGGCTAAAGCTTTGAGATCCAGTTCAGCATCACCAGGTAAACAAGCCATCAGCACGCCTGTGCGGTCGCCTCTGGCCACCAGGGTTTTAAAGGTCTGGGCAGCTTCTAAGCCTATTTTGGCCGCGACATTGGGGGCAGACAGATCCGACTCATCTACTTCATAACTCAGTAGCTGATAATTCATACCTAGTTCATCTAAGACTCGGGCTGCATTTGTCTTTTGCATAGGCACCATTATGCCATGCCGCTGCAGACAAGTCCGACATGTTATGATGCCACCGGCAACACATCTAACCGGAGGCCCAATGGGTAAGAGCAAAGCCCATTATTATAGCTACACACCTGAGCGCTGGCAGTTTTTATTTGACGTTGAAGCTAAAAAAGTCGAAGATTTACTGTCTGAAGAAGCAAGTCGGGCTTTAACAACCAGCGAAATTTTATCAGAGATCCGCGCTGATTTTCCGCTTGAGCAGCATGCGACTCCTGAGCAAGTTCAAGCCTGGCAAGGTCTGTTAACGGCACTTGGACTTGATCCCAAAAGTAAAAATCCACTGAAAGCCAATCCCAGCCTGATGCCTGACTGGCTAAGCAAAGCTTATCCCAGCGACAGATATTATCTGGCTCTGACTCCAGCTGAAAACTTAATGAACTTAGCTGAGCAAATCCGCAGCTCAGAGCTGAGTGAAGCAATTGGCAAAACCCGTGAATCTCTTGGCATCAGCGGCCCAAGTCGTTTATCAGTTGTCACAGCGCTGATGTCTAAAGCCGCCAGCGAAGGCCAGCATTTGCTGGCGATTGAGTCGATCCGTTAAGCAGATGCCGATTGATTCGCCTTTTCCCAAACGCAATCCCCGTGAAGTAAACAAACGCTTTTTTAGACCCTTACGGCGTCTGATCAAGATGAATTATTTTCGCTTTAAAGTGCGTGGGGCCAATCATATTCCGACTGAAGGCCCGATTATTTTTGTCGCCAATCATTCTGGCTGGGTTGCCCTTGACGCGCTGTTTATGATGATGGCCATTTACGACACGGCTGGCCCGGCATATTTACCGTATATCATTGTGCATGACATGTTAATCAAAGTGCCGATGACTTATCACTTTTTAAAAGATTTAGGCATGATCCCCGCTGACTGGCTGCAATATGGCCGTGAGCCTTTACCGCCACAGATTAATCCCGTAGCGATTTTCCCTGAAGGCGCTGACGGCAACAGCAAGCCTTTTTGGAAGGCTTATCATATGCAGCACTGGAAAACCGGCTTTGTGCGCCTGGCCATCCAGCATAAAGCCAAAGTAGTGCCCGTTGTCATTTTGGGAGGCGAAGAAGCAGTACCGGTTGCTGCCACACTCGATGCGCTGAAACCTTTACTTGGCAGCGTTGCGCCGATTCCGCTTAGCTTAGCCCCTTTGCCGTCACGCTGGAAAGTTCAGTTTTTAGAGCCGATTGACTTTTCCCATTATGATCCCGCGCTGATTCACTCAAAAGAAGCCTGCCGTGACATTGCAGCGGAAGTCCATGAAATTGTTCAGGCCAGGCTGCTTAAAGCTTCAAAAGGCAAGCCGCTGAGCTGGCTAAGTAATTTAGTTGACCGGGATGAAGATGAAGACGAGGACGAAAACAGTCCTGAAAAGACCGCTTCAGAAAACCCAGCTCAGCAATCAGCAGAGCCAAATAAAGAAGTCGTCTCAGAAAGCGCTAAACCAGCTGAAAACAGCCTGCCGCCTAAAAGCATAGACCGCGTGCCTTTGTCTGATGCTTTAAGCGATGCATTTGATCCCTTTAATCCCTTTGGTCAGGATGAACGGGTGTGAATCTGTCGGGTTCACATTTTTTGCCACAGGGCATTAGCTTTAGTGCTCAAACCCAGAGCAATACCCCTACTCAGCCTGAAATCAGCTTTGGTCCTGAACACGCTGCTTTAAAAAGTCAAATTGAAACACTCTCAGATTCCCAGGCTAAAAACCAGCTACAAGCTGAATTAATTGTGCTGGAAAGTCAATTTCGCAGCAGTTGGCTTAAACTACAGATCAGTACCGTTGAAAAAGCGCTACATGCGCTGATTGAAGCCGCCGAAAACCCAGCAAAATGGCGCGGCGAAACCTGTCAGAATTGCCAAACAGCGTTGATCGCCACGCTTGATCAACTGCGGCAGGCTTTGCCCAATGAATACCAGCAGTTGCTGCAGCATGATAGCCTGCTGCCGATTCAGCGCTTTATTAGCGCTCAGCTGACTAAACTTGATGCTCTAGGCTTAAACAATGCCAGCGCCTGGGAAAAAAGCCGTGAGCAAGCGCAGAGCTTTAAAACCCAGCTGGTTGAAAGCGAAGTCCTACCAGCTGAACTTTATGCTTTAGTCGATCTGGACCGCCTGCTCGATACAGCGATCCGTTATCAATTTGCCTGGGATGTCGCCAGACGGGCCAAAGGCCAGCTGACCCAACACCTGACTGCGCTTCAGCAAATTGCCATTCGAGGTTTAAAAGCACCTCGCGCACCTGAGCCACGAGCTTTACCTGGACCGATCTGGAGCTGGCGCAATGGCGCTTTACGCAATGAGTTAGGCGTACCGGTGCATAGCCTGCGACGCAGTGCTCAAGAATGGTTAAATCTGGGTTTTCGCGGTCTGAAGATTGCCCGCCGCCAGCAATTTAAGCAAATCAAAGTGATTCAAGAAGCGCTTGAATGTTTTTATGCCGCTCACAGTCTGGCGCCTGATCAAGCAGAGCCCTTAGTGGCGCTGGCTACGCTCTTTACCTTGCTTAATCGTCCCCATCAAGCGGTCGATTGTCTGGAGCTGGCTTTAAAACGTAAAGCCCTGCCAGAAATTAAAGAACTGTTCTGGCAGATTCAGGAACTGGAAGAGCTTTTAGCTCCTAACACGTAGCTAAAAGCCCTGCAGCACGCTTTTAAAACCTGCAATCACATCGCGAACATCCAAATTAATCAAATCGTCGCGGCTGGGCGCAGCAATTTCGGCCAGACGTGTGGCCTGAAAAGTCAGAGCCTGTTCAAAAATATTGCGGACCGTACGGCCATTGCCAAAGCGCTCATCACGACGCTGATAAAGACGTTCAAAGGCTTTTTGAGAAAAAGCTTTGGCTGTATCGGGTAACTCAAGATGCGCGTCTTTAAGCAATTGAAAAAAGATCGAGTTAAGCTCTGCTGGCTGATAATCAGGAAAATGAATACTGCGTTTAAAGCGAGATTTAAGACCTGGATTAGATTCAACAAAGCGCTTCATTTCCTGGGTATAACCCGCCACAATCACAACCAGCTGATCACGGTGATCTTCCATGGCTTTGAGCAGGGTATCAATGGCTTCCTGACCATAATCCTGGCCTTGCGTCTGGGCCGGTGCCAGAGTATAAGCCTCGTCAATAAACAAAATGCCGCCTAAAGCGCGTTGAATGACTTCTTGGGTCTTCATCGCAGTCTGGCCCATATAGCCTGCAACTAGCGCAGCCCGGTCAACTTCAATCAGCTGGCCGCTTGCCAAGACGCCCATGGCCGCATACATTTCAGCCAAACGACGGGCTACCGTGGTTTTACCCGTACCGGGATTGCCTGTAAACACCAAATGTAAGGATTGTGGCGGCACGGGCAGACCTTGCTGACGACGAAGCTCAGAAATGCGAATCAAATGAGTCAGATTAGTCACTTCAGATTTAACCCCATCAAGACCAATCAGCTGATTCAGCTCTTCGAGGATCTGAGCGGGTTCCCGTTTGGGCTGGGTAAGCGTTTTCTGAGTGGTGAGCTGGCCATAAGCGGGCATCATGGGTTTATCATCTGACTGAGCCTGATGCGTCTGAGTTTGAGCAGGTTTAGGGATTAAATGCGGCAAAGGTGCAGCCTGAGTTTTTTCACGGGCAGGGACTTTCTCCATCAGCTTATGGCGCAGGCTAGCGGGTGAAGGCATTGAAATTTTGCCGCGATTTTGTTCGATATACTCACGTAAAGCCTGAAGATGCGCTTTGAGAAAATAAGTCTTGTCGTCATGTAAGTGATCAAGTCCACTAAAAATCTGCCCCAGCTCAGCCAGCGTCTCTAGCAGATTTTCAGCATTATTCGCTTTGCGATACCGATCAAAAGCCAGCAGCGTATCCAGATATTCAGGCACCCACTGAATCCAGTCCTGAAGCGGCTTAGCTTTGAGACTTCGCTCTAAACGACGGTTAAATTCATCTTCGCTAAAGTTATGACGGACAACATAATTAAAAAAGTCGAGCTCCCGCGCTTGTAGCACCCCGTCAGAAGTAATCAGTCCACCAAAAAAAATCGTAATATGGCGAGTGAAATTATCCATCAGATTTTCGGGTGCCCGGCAAGTAAAGCCATCACGCTGCAGCACTAAAATAGTGGCAGCCAAGTCATCAAAGGTATCAAGCAGCTGTTTTTCTCGTTCAGAGAGTACAGGGGCCATGGTGTTTCCTTGGGCCAGTCAGATTCAAGACAAAAGGGCGACGTCTTTTTATGTTAGCACACACAGCTTAAACGGCCAGATGCCACGGCCCTCAGCCAATTTATCCACACAGTCTTTCTCTCAGAAGACTCATCCCCGTTAATCACCCAATCACCCAATCAGGCTCTGAACTATTTAGCTAATCAAAGCTCTTACAGCTCAGAGCCCAGAGTCTGTTACTCGGGCCGATGACTAACCGCCTCAATATTGTAGCCATCTGGATCTAAAGCAAAAGCGCCAAAATAATTGGGATGGTACATAGGACGCAAACCCGGCGCGCCATTGTCTTTAGCGCCAGCCGCTAATGCAGCTTCATAAAAAGCCTTTACGGCAGCGCGATTATCAGCTGTAAAAGCAACGTGTAAACCCGTTGCCACTTCGCCTTCATGGATCCAGAAATCCGGTTTACCGTTTTTGCCAAAGCCCGCCACTTTATGGCCCATGCCTTCCAAATCACTAATCAGTCCACCGCCTAAAGAGGCAAAGACCTGCTGATAAAAAGCCTTACTGCGCTCATAATTGCTGACAGGAATCCCAAAATGATCTAGCATCACACACCTCTGAAGTTCGGATTATCCAAATAATTCAATACTCAAGAATACAATTAACATTCAAACTCGGCAAGCCAAATGTTAAACAAGCCCCCTCATACTTGAGCCTTGATTTGAAATCTGGCCAAGTTGAGATAAAGCTTGCCAAAGCCATTGAGCACGGGGGCCATATTTGGGCTGCTGACGCCGCAGTAGCCACATTTCAGCTTTAGCCTGGCCCTGGTTTAAGCGCGCATGAGGCGGAATCAAGCTTTTAACTAATTGATCGTCTAAGTCTAGCGGCATAAGCCGTTTAGCATCTAAATCGGCCTGGACCAGATGTAAGGGCATAAACCCCCAACCCAGGCCCTGGATCAATAAGTCCCGCTTACTGGCTGCATCACTCACAAACCAGTGCCTGGCGCTGTCTAAAACCGTGGTATCGGGATGACCGCCGTGACGGGTTGAAGCCACAATGATCTGAACCTGATGGCGCAGATTTTTAGCCTGAACAAGCTGACCGGCCAGCGGATGCTGAGGCGAAATAACAGGCTGAAAGCAGACTTCAAATAAGCGTACAGCGTCTAGCTCTTTTATAGCCGTTCCCCAGACTTCTGCAATCGCCAGATCAGCTTTGTGCTGAAATAAGCGCTCAAGACTGCCGCCGAGATAGTCACTCTGTAAGCGCAGGGCAGTCTCAGGAAAATCTTGAGTAAAGCTTTTAAGCGCAGGAGTCAGCGGAACTAAAGGACACATGGCGTCTATCGCCAGCGTCAGCGAACTTTCTGCGCCCTGAGCAAAAGCTGAGGCCAGATTTTGAAGTTCTTCTGACTGGTTTAAAAGCTCACGCGCTCGCTGATAAAGCTCTTGCCCTGCAGCTGTAAGCTTGGGCCGATAAGCGCTGCGGTCAAATAAACTCAAGCCTAGCTCTTGTTCTAAATTGTGAATGGCGGTGCTGACAGCAGACTGAACTTTAAACAATTGTTCAGCAGCCGCTCGAAACGACCCTGTTTCAACAATCGCACAAAAGTTGCGTAATTGTTCAAGCGTCATCTATCAACACCTGCCTGACCTGTCAGTGGACCAAATCTGAACATGATTTATTTTATTGATTAATATCATCTAATAATAATGCTTTTTTGTGATTGAAAAATGTTTTAAATTCAAAATATAAACCTAAACAAAATCAGTCACATAACAAAGAAGGTCAATCAAATGATTAAGAAATTTCTGAGCACTCCCGCTGAACCCGCATTATTTGTGATTCGTCTGACAGCTGCTGCGATGATTCTGCCCCATGGCGCTCAAAAACTATTCGGTTGGTTTGGTGGCAATGGTTTTGAGGCCACAATGGGCTTTTTTACCCAACAAATGGGTTTACCCGCACCGGTTGCAGGGGCTGTAATCGCCACAGAAACCCTGGCAATGTTAGCCCTGGCGCTGGGCTTAGGTGGCAGAGTCATGGCTGCCGCACTAACTGGGATTATGATTGGGGCCATTGCCACAGTTCACGGCCAACACGGCTTTTTTATGAACTGGTTTGGTCAACAAAGTGGTGAAGGGATTGAGTATCACTTGCTGGTGATGGGTTTAAGCCTGGCGATTGTATGGCGCGGCAGTGGCGCCTGGTCACTGGATCGCTGGCTGCTCAAACGCCTGAATACGGCACCGGCCCAACAAGGTGAACGCACTCGCGAGCTGACTCATCAGCCTGTCTAGACTCACCGGCCTATCATTCTTATCGTCAGCTGAAGAATTCTAAAGCAACCCTGGACAGACTTGTCTGGGGTTTGGCTTTTTCTGGTATGGTTACAATAAATGAGCCATAGGAAACCCGTGATGAAACTGACGTTGACTGCCCTGATTATGTTTACACTCAGCTCCTGCCAAGGCCCAATCATCAACGGTGGCCAGAATACTCAACCCTCGCCAACGCCATCCTCGACGGCCAGCATGCCGATTCCGGGTGGCTATGTCAGCCAGAACCCCAGCGATCCAGCGATGCAAACCGTTTTAAAAGAAGCTGAACGACTGCTTCAGGCCCGTTACCCTGAAGCTGGACTGCGTTTGAACCAATTACGCAGCATTTCCTCACAAGTGGTGGCCGGCGCCAATTACCGCCTGGAAGCTGACTATACAGACAGCAAAGGCAGCGGCGTGGTCACACTGATTGTATTCCGCAATCTACAAGGCAGCTATAGCCTGAGCCAGGATGACTATAAGCAGTAGGTGGTAGGGAGTATGGGGTAGGTGGGAAAAGACAGCTAACCTGTCATGTTAGATTTAACCGGCCAGTTAAATCTAACATGATGAACACAACTAAAACGAGCGACAAGCTGCTTACAACAAGCGCTTAGGGCCCGATTCCCTGTTGCTTAAGCCAGCCACAGCTGCTCTCTAATTTAAGGCTACAGGCCTGTTTATAATACTCTGTTGCCTGGGCACTCTGAGATTGACCCGCGTGAATCTGGCCCATTGCCTCAAGGGTTTTGGCTAATTCTTGCTGAAGCGGGCTGTTGATAATATTAATCCGATCAAAGATATCCATGGCTTGCCGGTACATCTTTTCAGATTCCTGATAATAACTCAAAGCCTGAGCGGGCTGAGCGTTTGCGAACTGGCCGCGGAACTGGGCAAGCAGACCCAGATTGTAATAAAGCTGAACCTGCTGGGCAGGTGTCAGGCGATTGAGAATCTCAGGCTGCAGTAAATTACGGTATTCAGCTTCAGCCTGCTCTGCCTGGGGCGGAATTTGCCCTTGATCTAAAGCCGCTGAGCCTTCTGCCAGCCAATAATCCCCTAATAAAAGCTTCAACTGAGGCTCGTTAGGATACTGAGTCAAACCCTGAGAGACAATCTGGCGGGCCTGATCAAATTTACCTAAGGCCTGGGCAA
>CAJYHH010000449.1 GCA_913773825.1 Candidatus Sericytochromatia bacterium
CAGAAACCGAGCCTGGCTCAGCATCGCTTCTGTATGACCACCTTGTTCATAAGGAATACCAGCTTGTTTAAGTTCAGCGCAGACTGTCTCGCTGATCTGGCCCCCATCACTGACAGAGACTTGATAGCCTCTTTTGTTTAAAAAGTGAGCTGCGGCTAATCCGCTGCGAGCGGCGCCCAGAATCACAACAGCTGCGGGTTCGCGTAAATCAAGGTTTAAATCAGAAATGAGTTGAGGCTGGGGATTTAAAACCACGGTGTAACTCCAGTGGCTGAGGGTAAGGCTTTGGGTAAATGACTGGCGTAATAGCCAAGGACAGAAATAAAGGCCAGCATAAAGGCTACAATGCCAAAGCGATTAACAACCTGGGTTTCTTTCCAGCCGCCAAGTTCAAAATGATGGTGTAGGGGACTCATGCGAAAGATTCGTTTTTTTGTGCGCTTATACCATGTGACCTGAATCATGACAGACAGGGCTTCAGCCACAAAGACTAAGCCGATAATCGCAAACCAAAGCTCCAGATGACCCAGACAAGCCATCACACTGAGAATTCCCCCAAGTGAAAGCGAGCCTGTATCACCCATAAAGACCTGGGCTGGATGACTGTTATACCAGAGAAAGCCCAAGCAGCCTCCTAAAGTACTCAGGCCCAATACAATCCCTGCAAAGCGCCCCGGATCATCTAAGCCTCCTTGCAGAATTAAAAGACTGCTCATGGCAGCCAGACTGATAATCGCAACCGTGCTGGCAAGTCCGTCAAGACCGTCTGTGAGGTTTACTGAGTTGGTGGTCGCTGTAAAAAAGAACATCACAAAGGGCAGATAAGCCCAGCTTAAGGGAATCTGGATGCCCATCATCGGAATATCCAGAATGGGCTGGAAGCCTTGGACGCCAAACATCAGATACAGCCCAAGCAGGGCGCCGATGCCAGCCTGGCCAACTAACTTTTGGCGAGGTGTAATGCCTTTATTATTGCGTAACAGGATTTTTTGAAGGTCATCATAAAAACCCAGGCCGCCAATCAGCAGCACAATGAGGAGAATAACAAGTGTATGAAGCGTGAGCTTAGCAAAAAAGAGCGTAACGAGCAGGGCTGGCAATAAAAAAATAATGCCGCCCATGGTGGGGGTTCCACCTTTGGCAAGATGGGACTGGGGCCCATCTTCGCGGATATGCTGGCCGAGTTTGAGTCGGCGCAAAAATTTCAGCGCATAAACTCCAAAGCCAGCAGACAGCAAAGTAGTAATGGGTACAGTTGAGAGGGCAAGAATCAGTTTGTTCATGAGACTTTCGCAAATTAGCAGTGCTTCATTAGTCTAGCCAAAGCAGGCCATCAGCATCTGTGATATATGTGTCTTTAAATCAAGGAAAATCGAAAGCAGCACAACATGTTATCTAACGACCGCCGCTATGCCTTTGTATTTTGGGGCGGACTGTTCTTTTTACTTGTGTGGTCCGCCTGGGATTATGGGGGTCGGTATTTACATGTGCAGGCGATTAGCCAGGTGCTTGGTGCCGGGTTGCTGATGATGTTAGCGCTGCAATTACTGCGGCGCCGTGAAATGACGCCTCTTTACGAATATCCTTTACTTAAACCCTCATTGCTGTGGTTATTGGCAATGGGCATGAGCTGGATCTTTTCAGTTAATCGCCTAGCCAGTCTAGAAGAAATTTGGCGCTGGATCCTTTATTTGACTTTAGGACTTGGTGTCTATGGCTGGTTGCGACTGATGCCCGATCGCGACAAAGCGGTCAGGCGACTTTTGACTGGAACCTTATTGGTCGGCTCAGCCATTGTGAGCTGGGGATATATCATGGGATCCAGTGGTGAAGCCTTAAGTTCAACCTTCCACCGCACCAATGATCTAGCCGGTTATTTATTGCTGCTTGTCCCTGTGGGATTACATCTGGTAATCGTCAGCCGGAATGTTGTTTACCGTTTGTCTTATACAGTGATGTTAGCGGTCTTAGGTTCAGCTCTGATTCTGACAAATTCTCGCAGCAGCTGGGTCGCTGGCGTATTGGCCTGTCTATTTATTCTCTTTTTGAACCGCAGGCAGATAAGCCCGAAGGCTCTGCGCGTGTTTGCAATCGGTGGAACTTTGATGATAGTGGTTGCTGGAGCGCTTAGCTGGTCCGTGATTCAGCCTAGAATTCAAAGTCTGTTGAGCCTGGGGATCTTGCAGGAAAATGCAACAGCCTGGCGTTTGGCACTCATTGAAGGTTGTTGGAATTTGTTTTTGGCGCACCCCGTATTAGGTACAGGGCCAAATACGTTTGCTTCAGCTTTTAGCAGTGTTCAGCAGCAGCCCGGATACTCTTCAATCAATCCCCATAATTTTTATTTACAGGCCTTAGCTGAAACAGGACTAATTGGCCTGCTCGCTTTGTTAATTTGGATTGTTGCGCTATATCGCTGCCTGGGACGACGTCCCAATGATTATAGTATTGGGATTATGGGCGGCTTAACGGCTTCGCTTATCCATATTGGGTTTGATATTGATTTTAGCGTCACAGCCATTCCGATTTTGTTTGGTGTTTTATTAGGCGCAGGTCAAGTTGAACAACAGCTTTTAACTGAGCAAGCTGAGCAGACAAAGACTGAGTTAGATAGTTCACGAGAGTCAGAGCGACCTCTGCTTGATGCTCGGCCTGCTGGGATTTTGATGTTCTGTGCGCTTGGTTTGGGACTTGTTCCGAGCTTAAATTATTTTTCGGCTCGGACTTATCAGGATGCAGTTGCTGTGATTGAAGAAAAACCTGAAGTCGGCTTGCCGATTTTGCAGCGAGCAATGGCACTTGCTCCCTGGCCTTCAGGTCGGCATTATTCAAGTCTGGCAAATTATTATGTCAGTCAAAAAGAATTTGAGCCAGCATTGACTGCCATTAGTCGCGCAATTGAGCTGGATTCATTTAATCATCAATATTATGGAACAGCAGCTGAAGTCTTACAAGCTCTTGATCGTAAACCAGCAGCCTTAGCCATGCTTTTACGCCGACAGGAACTTAATCCTCATCGTCATCCGTTTATTTATTCTGAGCTGGGTGATTTTTATCTAAACCAGCAACACGAGCCTAATGAAGCTTTACGCTGGTATGAACAAGGTCTCAAGATCTTTACGCCTGAGGCTTTATCCCACTATGAGCGCTATACTCCGCAACATCGTTATGAAGTGTTTATGCTGATGCTGAAAGAGGCGACAGCCTTTGAAAAGTTGAACCAAACTGTTAAGGCTGAAGCCTTAAGGCGTCAAGCTCAGATTTTACTGCGTGAAGGAAGTCCAGATATGTTTGTGACTTCAGGTTATGGGACACCTGCCGAAGCTGTGATTGCTTATTGGCAGCAAGTTCCTGAGCATTACCGCAATCCTGCTCATCAATTTGATAGTGTACTTCCAGGCAGTCAGATTCAAGCCCCACCCCCTCAACGTTTAGATGCCAGTAAAATTCAGTTTATTGGAGCTGAGCGCAGCCTTTTTGATGCTGTTTTGCTTTATGCCATTCCACGTCAGGAAAAACCTGATAGCTGGTTACTATCTGAAGTCGTGTAGCCGCGTGCGCGCCGCTTAGCCGCGTAGCCGCCGCTCCTCCTCTAGCCGCCGCTCCCGCCGCCGGTCGGTCGCCTTCGGTCGCCGCCTTGCGCCGCTGCCGCATGCGCGCCGCCGCCGTGTGGGCGCCGCGCCGCCGGCGCCATGGTCGCCGCCGTCTCGCGCCGCGCCCGCGCGCCCCGGCCGCGAGGTCCCGCCGCCGTCCGATCTACCCTTGGGTAGATCGGGGC
>CAJYHH010000450.1 GCA_913773825.1 Candidatus Sericytochromatia bacterium
GTCGCATCCTAGAGGTTGATAAAGATGGTCGGATTGTTTGGTCCTTGGCTTCTGGTACAGGGTTGCGGGTGATTCGCCCAACCCGAGCCAATCGCCTGTCTAATGGCAATACGCTAATTGAGCACAGCAATCATTTTTACTGGCTTGAGATCACCCCGGAACAGCTCCCAGTCTGGCGTTATACTTTACCTGTCAAAGGCTTTAACTTTGCAGAAGTCTAAGCCAGACTGAGGTTATTTAAAATTTTTTTGCTCATTTCGAATTAATGAGTATATGTTTGGGGGCCTGATGTTTTAATGACATTAGGCCCTCACCTCAATATAAGGATTTTGCCCATGTTTTTAAGTCGCCTGTCTTATTCTTGTCTGGCCGGTTTGTTAAGCATGCTCTCACTGTCGGCCTGTGCGGCTTTATCTCCTCATTCAAATCAGCCCATAGCCAGTCCTTCAGGCAGCTTAAGCCCATCACCCAGTGCTTCTGTGACAAGGGTTGTGGTCAATACGCCCATCTCCAGCACAACCCGGTTGAATGTGAAAGGCAATATTCTTTTACCTAGTGGCTTGCAGCAGGATCAAGCAGGCATTTTGCTGCCGTCAGGTATTTTGCTTCCAGCAGGCATTCTTTTACCAGCTGGCTTTCAGACGCTTGCTGAAAGCGCTTTGAGTGCTGGTTTTAACAATGTCAGCTTTAAAATAAGGGTTTATGACCAAGATAGTGGTGAACTTTTAGCTGAAACTGAATCTGATCAGACGGGGGCCTATGTTTTAAAGTCGCTTCAGACGGGTAGTAAGCTACGCATGGAGGCCCAGGCCAATAATCTAAACCAGTTGATTTTACAGGCTTTGGCAGATTTACCTTCAGCATCTGCTGAAAATACCGTGACGCGTAATATTACTGTTCAGACCACCGCTGCTATTTTGCTAGCAGATGAAGTCAACAAAAATCAAGCTGACAAAATTCCCCCTAGTAACCTTCAAAATGAAGCAGGTTTTTCAGCAAGTATAGGACAGATTGCCGCCGAACTTGAAAAAAATCTGGGCAAACAGACGATTCGAACTCTTGAAGATGTGGGTTCAGAAGTAAAGATACAGGTTGAACAGGTTCGTGAACTGGCGCGTCAGCGCCCTGAACTTAAGCTGCCAAAACCAGATCCATTCCGTGACCGCAGCTTTTTTGCTGCTGATTTTGATCCGGCTCGCTGGCCTTTAGAGACAATTTTGCGTAAGCCTCTCCCTGCTTTAGCTAATGGGACTTGTCCTTCACCACCACCAGGCCGAAACGGTGAACCCATTGCCGCTCCTACCCCACAGCCAGACGGCATGTGCCCGCCACCACCCAGTAATGCGCCTTTGGATTCTGAAGGCCGTCCCTTAGTGATGCCGCTAGGCATGAGCGCTGAGGGTTCTCCTGTTCCTGGGCAATCCATGCCTCCATCAGGACCGAATAATCAGCCTCCACGCTAAATTCTGATCTCCTGAAGTGTGGCTAAGGCCGCAAGCCCTGCCCGGCTCTGTGTTAGCTGCCTGTGTTAGAATGATAGGCGATGCGGCCCAGCCGAACGCTCATTACGCTCAGGGAAAATAATATGGCGAAACACGACTTCATCAAAAAAATCGTCAGAGACCAGCTTGATCGTTCTCTGGCCATCGATCCCCAGGTCTATGATGTGCTGGCAAAAGATCTGGAACTCAAACTTGAACCCGTATTGCGCAAGGCCACTGAGTTTGTGCGTCGGGAAAATCGCGATACCCTACTCGCCGGAGATATCATCAAAGGGATTAACTTTACCGCAGGTAAAAAGTCCCCACGTATTCTGATTGCACACGTTACTGCAGGTGCCGGACATCAGCGCGCTGCTGAAGCCCTGGGCAAGGTCTGTAAAGAGCTCTATCCAGATGCCAACGTTAAACTGGTTGATACCCTCGACTATATCAACACGGTCTATAAAAAAGTCTATAGCAATACTTACTTGGCGATGGTCAAACACACTCCTCGTCTGTGGGGCTATTTTTACGAGCGCTTTGATAAAGACGAAGATCGTTTAGAAGACAAGTTGCGTCAGAGTATGGAAAGTCTTCAGGCTGGTGATTTTCGCGACTTTTTAGATGATTTTTCACCTGATATGGTGATCTGTACACACTTCCTGCCAATGGAGCTGATTTCGCGCTGGAAGAAAAAACGTAAGTCTTCACTGCCGCTGTATGCTGTCGTAACAGACTTTGCCCTTCATACTTACTGGATTGTGGAAGAAGTCAACGCTTACTTTGTTGGCAATGATGATGTTGCGCGGGAGCTTCAGACGCGCGGCGCCAAAGTCAAAGATATTTACCAGACTGGGATTCCGATTGATCCGGTGTTTTCAAATTTGCCTTTGCAGACTGAAATGCGCGACAAGTTAGGCATCGAGCGCGACTTACCCACTGTGTTAATTATGGGTGGAGGATATGGCATGGGAGATATGGCTTCACTGCTGCGTTCTTTCCGCAACACCACCCTCAAAATGCAATTGCTGGTTGTCTGTGGCCGTAACGAAGGCTTACAGCAAGAGCTCAGCCAGATCGCGACTTCTTTACCGATGCCTTATAAGATCTATGGCTTTGTAAATAACGTCCATGAGCTGATGAAGGCTTCTGACCTTGTCATTACCAAACCTGGCGGATTGTCTAGCTCAGAAGCACTTGCGGCTAACACACCCATGATGATGATCAATCCGATTCCTGGTCAAGAGCAGCGTAACAGTGATTATCTGCTCGAAAACGGGGCTGCGACCATTCTGCATCAGATCCCTGATGGCGCTTATTATGTTGAAAAATTGTTGCGTGATCAAGATCGACTGGCATTGATGATTCAACAGACTCGCAAAATTGGGCGTCAGGACGCGGCTTACGATATTGTCCGTCAATCTATGCAATTATCAGGTCTGGCAGATCTGATTGAGGCTGAGACATGATCCCCAATCTCGACCGCCTGCGTGAGGTTGCTGCAAAGGACGCCTATGTTAATGAAATTCGCGTATTTTTAGATAACCTGACCAATCAGGATCGCAGTAAGGCGCTATATGTTGCTAAAACACTTTTTTTTGCGCCAGAAACCCATCCGCGGGTTCGTTATGCTATTGCTGGCAGGCTGGGTAAATTGGGACCAAGGCAGTTGTTTCAGCAATTGCTTAGTTATTTTATTTTAAAAAAATTTCCTGATACTTTATCTCTGATTGAGGCTTTACGGGGGTTTGCAGATCCTGAGGCGGTTCCTGCTTTAGCAGAGTATTATCAAGAAGGCACTTATCGTGAATGCCTGGTAATCATCGACGCTGTTGCACAGTCTCAATCCCCTGAAACCGTTGAGTTTTTAAGCCGCGTTTATAACGAGCAGGTCGACTACATTCAAAAAATGGATGAGTCTGAGATGCTGGAAATTCGTCAGCGAGCCAGTTCTGCGTTAGGCAAAAGCATCATGCGCTTTGATCTAGGCTAAATAAGAACCAGAGGATAAAAGGACTGAGAACAACAAGACTAAAATAAAGACATTCATCGATTTTTTTGAATTTGTCCTGAGTCCTTTGTGCCTACGTCCATTAGTCCTCTTCAGCCCGTGTTATACTTGAGTGTATTTTTTAGTAAAGGATAGACTAAGTTCCGGCAATGCTTGACCAGCTGGTGAAAACCTTTGAACGACTGCTCCTGTTTTACGGGATCTGGGTTGCGCTGTTTATGGCTCTGATGGTCGTGATTCCGGTCAGCTTTCTGATTCTCCGTCAACGCCGAGTTGAGCGTTTAAGTAACGATCAACTCAGCGAGCATTATCAGGCTCTGGCGGGATTACAGCAGCAGCTCAACGGGATTGAAACGGTGCTCACCCAGTATCGTCAACGTGCTGCTGGCTTTACTGAAGAAACCCGAGCAGCCTCTGCTGATCTGCTCAAGCTCGAAGAAGACTGCCTGGCGCGTGTTTTGCGGCTCAAATCTGAGATTCGTGAAACTGAAGCGCGCCTGCCTCAGCTTGGTGACCAGTTACTTGGCAATATTGAAGATGCTGAGACTGAAGTTACGGCCGTTAAAAAAGATTTTGAACAGATTGAAGTTTGGCATAAACGTCTAAATCAGACCGTTGCCGATAGCCGAACCCAGCTGCACCAGCTTCAAGCTGAACTAGATACTCTTACAGAGCCTGCCCCTGATCTGCGTAGCCGCCTGCAGGCATTACAAGCTGAGGCTAACCCAAGTGATCCAGTTGCTTATCAACAGTCGCTTCAGCAGTTACAACAGGATATTCAGGCTCGCCGCTCTTTACCTCCTCTGCCGGCAATGACGGGCGAACTCCCTGCTGTTCAGATGCCAGAAACTCAATCAGATTCTAGTGTTGAGGCTATTTTAAAGCCTGAGCCTGAAACTTTTGAGTCCCCTGCCTCAGTGCACACTCAGCCTGTTGAAGAAACAATTTTAGAATCTAAATCTGAGACAGAGCCTGTTCCTGCCTCAGTTGTTGCCGAAACTTTTTTGGGTCAGCGTGAGAACGATGCGCTTGAAGCCGCTCTTTCGGAGCTCCTTCCAGAGCAAGCTGAGGAAGAACCCAGTTCTGAACAGCTTTCTGAAGCCTTTGATTCAGTTGAAGTTAAAGCCACAACTGAAAAAACGGATGAAACTTTATCAGATGATCTGGTGACCGAAACTTTCTTAGGTCAGCGTGGAGAAGAACAGCGTTCTGATTCTTCATCAACTGAGTTAAGTGAGGATGGTGCTTCTGATTTAACAGAGCAAGCCTCAGAAAACCCTGTATCTGAGAGTGTTGTTGAAACTCAGTTTGAGTCACAATCTGAGTCCACTGAAGAAGTCACTGAAGAAGTCACTGAAGAAGTCAACTCTGCCGAAAATCTTGAAATCAATACTGAATCAGATGAGCCAACATTAGAACTCCAGGATGACGAAGTGTCTGAGTCTATTGTTTCTGATTCTGATGTTTTAGAGCAAGACACAGAGTTAGATGAGTTTACAGACTTAGAGGAAGAAGATGCATTTGCGTCTAAACCTGAAAGCCCTCACTTTGTTGATGCAGGTGAGCGTTTAAGTGAGCTCGCACAAGAGCTAGTACAAGTTGAAGTTTATTATCAGGATCTCGAATCGGGCTTTGTGCCTGAAGCCTGGAGCGAGTCCCTGCCTCTGCTTGAGCGTAGCCGCTATCTTGCGGATGAAGCGCATGAGCTGCTGATTTTGGCCCGTCGGCTTGAAGATGTGCCTCAGGCACCTGCCCATCGTGTGCAGCTTAATTTGCTGCGGCTGAATCAGAAATGTGAGGAAATTCAAAACAGCCGTGCCCAGTTGGCCCGTGATCTGGCTCAGCTGGGTAGTGAGAGCGAGCGTCTCAAGACACGACTGGTAAATGCTACTGGTCAACTTCAGGAGCTGCGTTCCCGTGTTGAACAGACCTGGCTGCAAG